>JBCDFO010000006.1:0-38715 GCA_039177895.1 Bacteroidota bacterium | reverse complement strand
GGCGGCAAAGGCCGCCGCACGCAACGCAAGAAGATCCAGGTCGAGTCCAACGGCGCGGCCTACGTCAAGGCGACGTTCAACAACGTCATCATCACGATCACCGACTCCTACGGGAACACCATCTCGTGGGGCTCGGCGGGCAAGCAGGGCTTCAAAGGCTCGCGCAAGAACACGCCCTACGCCGCGCAGGTCGCTGCCGGCGAAGCCGCGAAGGAAGCCTACGACCTCGGCCTCCGTCGCGTCGACGTCTACATCAAGGGACCCGGCTCGGGCCGCGAAGGGGCCGTGCGCGCCCTCAGCGCTGCGGGCTTGGAGATCCTCACGATCCGCGACGTCACTCCCATCCCCCACAACGGCTGCCGGCCTCCGAAGCGCCGCCGCGTCTGAGTGAGTCAAGAGTGATGAGTAAAGAGCAGCCAACCGCTCTTCACCCTTTACTCCCCGCTCTTCACTCCGCAGCGCATTGCGCTTGGCATAAGCCCGGTTGCGCCCGCTTCGTCGAGCCTTTCTTCAGGAAGCGCCTCGGCGGGGGCGGACCGCACATTGTCCCAACCCACGACAACTGAGAACCCATCATGGCCCGATACCGCGGACCTAAGCAGAAGCTCGCCCGGCGTTTCCGGGAGCCGATCTTCGGCCCCTCGAAGGCGCTCGAGCGCAAACCCTATCCCCCCGGACAGCACGGCCAGAGCCGTCGCCGCAAGGAGAGCGAGTACTCCGTCCAGCTCAAAGAGAAGCAGAAGGCGAAGTACACCTACGGCCTCCTGGAGCGCCAATTCCGCAACCTCTTCGAGAAGGCGTCCCGCAAGAAGGGCATCACCGGCGAGAACCTCCTCCAGTTTCTGGAAGCCCGCCTCGACAACGTGGTCTACCGCCTCGGCTTCGCGCGGACGCGCCGCCAGGCTCGCCAACTCGTCAACCACGGGCACGTGATGATCAACGACCGCGTCTCGAACATCCCGAGTCACCAGCTGCGCCCGGGCGACATCGTCGAGATCCGGCCGAAGAGCAAAAACCTCAGCGTGATCCAAGACGCGGCGTACTCCAACCGCCGCAGCTTCCCTCACCTGGAGGTCGACCGCGACCGCCTCACCGGCAAGTTCCTCGACTACCCGCAGCGCGAGGACATCCCGGAGCAAATCCGCGAGCAGCTCATCGTCGAGCTGTACTCGAAGTAGCGCCGCTGCGCTGGGCTGCGTCTCCACGGAGAACGGAGCCCGGTTCGCCTTTTTGCCACGCAAGCACCCGCAACCACCGATGAGCACTTCCCTGCTCCAAATGCCCGAGGGCGTCCAGGTCGAGGAGATGACCGCCACCTTCGGCCGCTTCGTCGTGCAGCCGCTTGAGCGCGGCTTCGGCGTCACGATCGGCAATGCCTTCCGCCGCGTGCTGCTCTCCTCCCTCAGCGGCACCGCCATCACCGCCATCAAGATCGACGGCGTCCAGCACGAGTTCTCGACTATTGCTGGTGTCACCGAAGATGTCGCGGACATCATCCTCAACCTCAAGGGCCTCCGCTTCAAGGCGCAGGACGAGGAGGACGAGGAAGGGGTCATCACGCTCGAACTCAAGGGACCCGGCACGTGGACCGGCCAGGATCTCGCCGACGCCACCGCCGAGTACGAGATCCTCAACCCCGAGCACCACATCGCCACTCTCGGCGACGAGGCTAACCTGCTGATCGACCTGCGCCTCGGCCAGGGCCACGGCTACGTGCCCTCGGACGAGAACAAGCGCGCGGACGACCCCATCGGCGTCATCGCCATCGACTCGATCTTCACGCCCATCAAGAACGTCCGCTACAACGTCACGCCAACGCGCGTCGGCCAGCGGATCGACTACGAGCGGCTGACGGTCGAGATCGAAACCGATGGCTCGATCACGCCGGAGGACGCCCTCACGAACGCCGCCGCGATCCTGCGCGATCACATCGGGCTTTTCGTTCAGGTGGAGCAGGAGCCCGAGCCGACCAAGCAGGAGACGGAAGTCGACGCCGAGGTGCAGCGCATCCGCACGATGCTCAACCAGTCGGTCGACGACCTCGAACTCTCGGTCCGCGCGCAGAACTGCCTCAAGGCCGCCCAGATCAAGTCCATCGGCGACCTCGTGCGCCGCGAGGAGAGCGAGATGCTCAAGTTCCGCAACTTCGGGCGCAAGAGCTTGATGGAGCTCGTGCAGGTGCTCGAAGAACGTGGCCTTCGCTTCGGCATGGACGTCAACAAATATCTCGAACCCGAGGCAGCCTAGCGGCTGCGTCCAGGGTCACGCGTCGTGGGTCCCGGGTCGGAATGACCCACGACCTGGGACCCACGACCCACGACCACAGAAATCATGAGACACGGACTCAAAATCAAGAAGATGGGGCGCACGGCGGCGCACCGCAAGGCGACCCTTGCGGCGATGTCGTCGGCCCTCATCGAGCACAAGCGCATCAAGACGACGGCGTCCAAGGCGAAGGCGCTCCGCATCTTCGTCGAGCCGATCATCAACCGCGCGAAGGAGGACACGACGCACAACCGGCGTCAGGCCTTCCGCTACCTCCGCAACAAGCACGCGGTGAAGGAGCTCTTCGGCGACATCGCGCAGAAGATCGGCGACCGGCCCGGCGGCTACACCCGCATCATCAAGCTCGGCTCCCGTGCGGGTGACGCCACCGAGATGGCGATCATCGAACTCGTCGACTACAACGACGTGCGTCCCGATGGCGCATCGAGCGGCAAGAAGAAGCGCACCCGTCGCAGTGGTGGCCGTCGCCGTCGCTCGGGCGGTAGCCAGCAGGAAGCGGCTCCGAAGCAGGAGGCGCAGGCCGCAGAGGCTCCCGAAGTGCAGCCCGATGACCTCACGAAGGTCTACGGCATCGGCAAGGTGTTCTCTGGCGCGCTCGCCGCGAACGGCATCACGACGTTCCAGCAGCTCGCCGACGCCGACCTCGACACGCTGCGCGGCGTCATCGCCTCCGACAGCGACACGACCGACGAGGCCGCCAACGAGGAGACGTGGGCCGAGCAGGCCGCGCTCCTGGCGAAGGGCGACACCGAAGGCCACGCGAGCTACATCGAAGAGATGAAGATCGCCGCCGCCGCTACGAAGGCTGACGCCGACGAGGCTGGCGACGAAAAGGCCGACGACGTAGCGTAAGCTCGCCGTCTACGGACGACTGGAAGTGCCCCGCTGGCTTGATGCTAGCGGGGCGCTTCGTGTTGAGGTTGCTTCGTAGGTTCAGTGGCCACCGACGTCTTCAACTGACGGCTGACAGCCGATAGCGAACGCCATCTCCATGCTCCTTTCTGCCTCCATTCTTGGTGCCGATCTCGGCGATCTTCGCGCCCACGCCCGCGCCGCCATTGAGGCCGGCTGCGAGTGGCTCCATGTCGATGTGATGGACGGGCACTTCGTCCCAAACATCTCGTTCGGGGTGCCGGTGATGCAGAGCCTCCGGGATCTCGCAGAGGAAACGGGGACGCTGCTGGACGTGCACCTGATGATCGAAGAGCCGGATCGCTACCTCCGAGACTTCGCTGACGCAGGGGCGGGGCTGATCACGGTCCACGCCGAAGCCTGTCCGCACTTGCATCGGACCGTCCAGCACATCAAGGAGCTAGGCTGCCAGGCAGGCGTCGCCCTCAACCCAGCGACGCCGCTTAGTTGCCTCGACCACATCCTGTCCGACCTCGATCTGGTGCTGGTGATGTCGGTCAATCCGGGCTTCGCGGGGCAGGCCTATATCCCTGCTACGAAGGCAAAAATCGCGCATGTGGCCCGGCGGGCTGCGCGGGAGCATCCCGAGCTACTCATTCAGGTGGATGGTGGAGTCACCCCGAGCAACGCAGGAATGAACGTGCAAGCAGGAGCGAACGTGCTGGTCGCGGCGAGCGCCATCTTTAAGGGAACGGGTACGGTCGCTGAGAACGTGCAAGCGTTTCGCGACGCAGTCAGCAGCTAGCGTAGGCTGCCCCGGAGCGACTCCCGCCAGCTGTTGGCGACGCTAGGTGGCAAATATGACTTCAATAGATCAGCGCGCTTCAACGGCGAGATAGTGGGGCAGCGGCTGATCCCCTGACGGACGTTCCACGACGCCGGTGCCAGGCGTCCACAGAAACACCGATGCTCCGCCATCGACGGTCATCTGTGTTTCTGAGCGGACACCAAGGCGAGTCATGAGCGCAGCGAGAGGAGCGATAGTCGTGCTGCCGTCCGACGTAGCGATGAGGAGGATAGGCCCGCGCTTGCCAGGATCAGCGTCAAGGGGGCCGAGAACGTGGTAGCGGGTGGCAACCCGCGACGGGTGGGACTCGGGAGCGTAGCTCACAATCGCATCGGCAAAGGGTTCGCTACCGAGCGGTTCGCCGGTGACGTGGTCGTAGGGAGTCACCTGCACGGTGCTGTCGGCGAAGGCAAGTACGCGCAGCAATTGTCCCCATCGCGTTGTGTCCGCGCCGGGTCGGCCGGGCCCATAAGGGCTGCTTCCGCCCGACACCACCGTGCCGTCGACCGCGAGCGGAAAGGCCAAGGCCGACGTAGGCTCTCCCGGTGTTTCGAAGAAGGCTGCGTTCATTAGCGCCCGTGCAGGTGGGTGCTGGTCGATGCGCGTGGCGACGATACCCTCCCCGTTGAGCAGGGCGAACGCGGGGCTGGAAGCCGTCGGGTGGTAGAAGCCTGGCTGGACTTCGGCCGTCGTATCGGCCACGCCGAGGACGTGCCGCAGCCTGACATGCCGCAGATCGACCCACTGCAGCAGGACGGCTCCCGAGTCAGTCTGGGCGCGAGCGAGGCCGTAGCCGACACCGTCGCCTGCAAGCGGCTGTGTGGCCAAGTCTGCAGTGTCTAGATGCGCTGCAAAGGCAGGGGGGAGCAGCGAGGCCGGATCGGTTGGATGCTCTGTGCAGGCAGCGAGCAGCAGCGCACAGCCGAGGCTTGCACAGTAGAGGTACCGTGTCATGAGGTTGTATCAGCAGCGACGGGAGGCAGTACGAAGCCTACGGATGGACGGTCGAAGCGCCAGTTCCAGTAGCGCTCCACGACCTCCATCGTGCCGGTCGGAAACTGGACGGTTTGCGTGCGCTCTACCGGGAGCCCGGTTTCCGAATCGAGCCATAGCGCGGCTGTGCCGGACGGTTGTCCCTCCACCTGGATGGCGAAGGTGAGCGGTTTCAGCGTCTGTCCGTTGCGCTCCTCTTGCATGCCCCATGCGCGGTCATGCGCGGTCACCCAGGTTGCCGCTCCGCCCTCGGCGTGGTCGGGCGGTTGGTCGGCGGTCAGCATGGCCAGGTTGTGCAGGATGCCCATCCCGAAGAAGCCGACGACGAGCGCCTCGTTGAGCGCAGGCGGTGTCGGTACGGGCGTATCGAAGTCGGTCAGGCCCTGCTGTGCCCGGACTATCTGCACGCCGTCGGACATGAGGCTGGGAGCTACCGAGTCGCCTGCAAACGTGCCGGAGGCGCGGAGCCACGCCCGGTTCTGCGGCCCGAGCCAGAGCGCCCCGGCGAGATCCGCCGTGCGTCCCGTATCTGCCGTAACGCTAACGTCCACGCGCACGAAACGCTGGTCGAGCAGGCCTTGACGCAGCGTCTCGAACGCCTCGGTGGCGTTCATGTCGAGCACTGCCGGAGCAGCCTTGGGGTTCGGGGCTCTCTGCTCTCGGTCCGCACGGCATCCGATGCTGAGGACGATCGCGCAAAGCCAGACGAAACGGAGTGCGCTACGGTCCGACATGCGGACCGGCAGCTATGCCCTCGGTAAGGGAGAAGGTAAAGGCTGCCTGCATCCTCACATTGACAGGCTCGTCGCCTATCCTGGCAGGGTGAAACCGGGTCGTGTGTAGTACTTGCAACGCCTGTTCGTCCGTGCCACCTCCGAGCCCCTGGGGGACCTGGGGCTGCTGGACGATTCCGTTGCAGTCCACAATGAAGTTCGCGACGACGACGCCCTCAATGCCCGCTCGCCGGGCCATCTCCGGATACTGGGCCTCATCGGCGACCGCCTTCCACCCGGCGACGGGCTCGGGTTGCACGTCCATCTCGCCGTGCGCATGCACGGTTCCTGTGCAGGGTAGAAGCTGCTCCTCCCCAAACGATTCTACTGTCGAGGTGCATCCTAGGCCGAGGAGCATAGCCAGAGCTAGTGCTGGCAGCCGGTCGCTGAGAGCCAGAAGTCTACTCGCCATACGCCTTCAGGAAGCGGATGCCTGCCTCGATGCCCTGGTGGAAGCGGTCCAGGCCGAAGTGCTCGTCGGGTGAGTGGATGGCGTCGGTGTCGAGGCCAAAGCCGAGGAGGACCGAGTCCAGGCCAAGGAGTCGCTTGAAGTCGGCGACGACCGGGATCGAGCCCCCCTCGCGGGTGAAGAACGGATCCTGGCCGAACACCTCGCGCATCGCCTGCTTGGCGGCCTGCATCGCGGGCGCGGTGATGTCCACGATGGCCCCGTGCCCGCCGTGGAGGTCGGTGAAGGTGAGCTGCATCGTATCAGGAACGTTTGCCTCGAAGTGAAGACGTAGCTTCTCCGTGATCTCGTCGGGCATCTGGTCCGGGACGAGGCGGCACGAGATCTTGGCGCTCGCCTTGGCTGGGAGGACCGTCTTCGCGCCTTTCCCGATATAGCCGCCCCACATCCCGTTCACGTCGAGCGTCGGGCGGGCCGAGGTGCCTTCGAGCGCCGTGAAGCCCGCCTCGGTCTTGGTCGTCGAAACCCCAACCTCGGCGGCCCATTCCTGCGCGTCGAACGGTAGCAACGCGAACTGCTCGCGCTCTTCGGGCGAGAGCGGGCGCACGTTGTCGTAGAAGCCCTCGACCGTGATGTGGTGGTTGCCGTCGTGGAGGTCGGCGATCATCCGCGCCAGCGCGTTGATCGGATTCTCGATAGCCCCGCCGTACATCCCCGAGTGGAGGTCGCGGCTCGGCCCCTGGAGCGTCACCTCGACGTACGCGAGGCCACGCAGCCCGTACGTGATCGACGGTACGCCCGGCGCGAAGAGGCCCGTATCCGAAATCAGCACCACGTCAGCGGCGAGCAAGTCCCGGTTTGTCTCGATGAAGCCGGGCAGGTGGACCGACCCGCTCTCCTCCTCGCCCTCGATCAAGAACTTGAGATTGACGGGTAGATCTTCTCCGCTCTGGAGGTAGGCCTCGAGCACCTTCGCATGCATGAACGCCTGGCCCTTGTCGTCGCACGCCCCGCGCGCGTAGAGCGTACCCGTCCGCGCGTCGCCGTCTTTGATGACGGGTTCGAAGGGTGGGCTCGTCCATAGTTCTAGCGGGTCAGGCGGCTGCACGTCGTAGTGTCCGTAAACGAGGACCGTCGGCTTGGCGTTGCTGATGTGGTGCTCGGCGTAGACAATCGGATGCCCACCCGTTTCCATGAGTCGCGCCTCTTGCACGCCCGCGCGGAGCAATTCGTCACGCAGCCAAGCGGCGGCACGGCGCGTTTCGTCGTTGTATGCCGGGTCCGTCGAAATCGAGGGAATGCGCAGCCAATCCTTGAGTTGGTCAACGAAGGCGTCGGCGTGGTCGTGGGCGTAGGCGAGGGCTTGATCCATGGTCGTTGGTCTTTAGTAGATAGTGGGACGAGAGCACAACGGTAGCGGTCTGAGGCAACACCAAAAACCACCCACCCGCTACCGTCAACCCGCTCTGCGCGCGTGCAAAATAAGCCGGGGGCTCTCGGGCGTGTGCGGACCGCCGTCGTAGTCGCCGAAGGTGTCGAGTAGCGTTAGGCCAGCGTGCTCGTAGAGGACGGTGAAGTCGCTGCGGGTGAGGAGGCGGACGGACTCGGTGAAGACGTGGTCTTCTGCAGCAATGCCCTCGGCGTCGTCGCGCTCGAAGCAGCACAGCGTGATGCGCTTCTCGACGCGCGGGCCGCCGGGCGCGTCCTCGTCGATCCAGCGCTCCTGCCGCACGTCGATGCCGTCAATGGTGCGCTCGTCCTCGGGGACGAGGTGCGCGCGCACGTAGTCGGCGTTGAGGAAGTCCTGCACGACGAAGCCGCCGGGCCGCAGCGCCTGCGCGATGGCGTCGACGGCGCGGGCGTGGTCGGCCTCGTCCTGGAAGTAGCCGAACGACGTGAAGAGGTTCACGACGCCGTCGAAGCGCTGCTGGAAGTGCGGCAGCCGCATATCGCCGACGACGAAGCGCACGCGCTCGGTGAGCCCCTCCTGCTCGGCGCGATGGCGGGCCGTCGCGATGGCGTTCGCTGAGAGGTCGAGCCCGGTGACGTCGTAGCCGCGCTGGGCGAGCAGGCGCGCGTGGCGGCCTCGCCCGCAAGCCACGTCTAGGAGCGCCGCATCGGGTGCAGGGTCAGCCACGCGCTCGATCAGGTCGAGCAGGCAGCGCGCGTCGGCGAGGTTGCGGTTCTGATAGACGACCTCGTAGGCGTCGGAGTCGAACCAGGCTTCATACCACGCCATCAGAATACCGGACCGGCGAAGCGCCCAGTGAGCGGGGCGCGGAGTGGGAGAGGGCGGAGGGGGAGGGATTCGAACCCCCGGTACCTTGCGGCACGTCGGTTTTCAAGACCGATGCATTCGACCACTCTGCCACCCCTCCGAGAAGGGAAAAATACGGCAGGGAGTGCATCCGCGTCACGGAGCGACGTCACAGAGCAACGGAGAGGTCAGGGTACCTCAGAGATCGCGTGATCGCGGTAGGGACGTAATGGTCTGTAACCTTTACCTTACGCTCCGAATTTCCTGTCTTAACCTGCACGGGTAGTGCCCATGCTTGCCATCGTCAGCGACCTCCATTTCCAGCAGACGGACCCTGACTCGATCCGGTATGTGAACGAAAAGGGCGAGGTCTTCCAAACCGGTGTGCGTCGCAACGTGCGGGTTCACGCGCTCGATCACTTCTTCCGTCGCGTGGCGGAGAACGCCGTCGAATGCGAGGCGAAGCTTGTCCACATCGTCTTCGCTGGAGACATCTTCGAGTTGCACCGGTCGCCGATCTGGTTCATGGACAAGAACCCGCAGGTACGCCCCTTCGACCCCTACGGCAGTCCATCGCTCCACGAGCGCGTGCTTGCTCTGCTTGACCACCTAGAGGCAGAGCACCAGCCTGTCTGGAAGCGGCTCCGAGCATGGGTGGAGGACCGGCGGCTCGACCTCGGTAAATTAGAGAAACCCTTGGCGCAGGTAGAAGGAAAGGTGGCTGGTAAAGAACGCAACTTCGACTATGTGGTCCACTACGTCCCGGGCAACCACGACCGGCTGGCGAATGCCTCCCCAGAGATTCGTCGCAGGATTCGTCGGCTGCTCGCGATGCCCGAGAGTGATGCGCCGTTCCCCGTCCGGCTCGACTTTACAGGACTCCAGGCCGACGGGTCAGGCCTCCCCGATCACCAGGCTCGCATTCGGCACGGTCACGAGTATGACGCCTACAACTTCGGCCATGCCGTCGAAGGAGCCCAGTCGCTCGACCTCGATGCTGAGGCGTATCTCAGGCCAGCCTTTGGGGACTACGTGACGGTTGAAATTGCCACGCGCCTCGCTCTTGCCTTCCGTGCGTATTACGGGGCTACCATGCGAACGGACACGCCGAGAGGCAGACGGCTGCGCCAGGTGTACCAAGACCTTCTCGAGTTCGACGACGTGCGTCCGATGTCGGCCTTGCTCGATTACCTGAGCGAGCGGGCTGGCGTCTATCTCACAAACGGATACTTCGATGATGAGCAGACGCTTAAGGTGCTCAAGCGGCTCATTATCGATATTCTAGAGCAAGCAACACGGAGTCGTTTTGTCAAGGAGAATCGGGCTCTGCTAGGGAGGTGGAAATGGTTGGCAACTAGCGGAGGAGGGGCTACGGTGAGGAAGCTGGCACAGCTAAGTCCCAGGAAACTCATTGCGTGGCTCATCGACAGAGTCGCCTCGGGGGGTGAAGGGGAAGCTAAGGCTGGCCCAAGCGCGCACGCCCGCTATGAGCCCGAACTAGATAGCAAGGTCTTGCTCGTGTTTGGTGGGCATACGCACCGCCCCGAGATCGTTCCCGTCGCTCCGCCTGACGAGAGGACCGGGCTCGATGAGGCGACAAGCGCTGGGGAGGCCAAGATCACCGAGACGTTCTACGTCAATACGGGGACGTGGCGTACGACCATTCCGCGAGGAGCAGGGCGATTCGGACGGTACCGCGCCCTCACATACGCATTCTGCTACACTTTCCGTGAACAGGCTCTACTTCCAGACCGCAAGCGGTTCGACCTCTGGTCCGGAGCGATGGCACAGGCTGACTACCAGAAGACGGTCGGGATGGCACACAGCCGGTTCCTGGCTAAACCCTACGACGCGAGAGCAGACAAGCTGGGTCGGAAGACCTACACCCTCCGCATCGAAAAGCTGAAGGCGAACAAGGTCCCTACCGACGGTGGTGCTGCGGAGCTGCGGTTAAAGCTCGGCGTGGATGACCAGAAGGATCGTCATGTGGACTGGAACGGGGTAAAGCCTGAGAGCGAACGGACCCTCACGCCCGAAGAGGGCACCTTCATCGTGCACGATAGCCTGGATGGGGAGATTCGACTCCATGGTACCGAGGACGATCTCGTCTTCGACGACCCCATCCCCTGGGCGCTCTACCGACTTCCCCGTGCAGGCGAGCGGCAAAACGGCAAGGTGAACCGGTTCCAGCCTGGGGACCCCTTCGAGACCGGCTCAAGCGCATTCATGATGCACGGATACGGCCACACGCAGATCGTCGTGCACTACACGCTGACCGAGAACGTGGAGCCGGAGGAGTAGCCCGCGACCTACCCCAACTCCAGTACGGCGCGAACCATCGGGTCGTCGAACTCCTCGGGGCGGACGATGGTGAAGCCGACCTTCTCAGACGCCCGCTGCATGCCCCGGTTGGTGCGCAGGATGTCGGCGGTGATGCGCTCGGCTCCCTCGTCGCGCCCGACCTGCACGAGGCGGCGCAGCAACTCCGTGCCGAGGCCCTGGCCCTGGAACTCGTCCTTGACGAGCATGCCGTATTCCCGCTCGGTCGTGCGCGGGATCCGCGAGAGCCGCCCGATGCCGACGATCTCAGGGCGTCCTCGGCCCTCGACCTCACGTTCAGCGACGAGCGCCATCTCGCGGTCGTAGTCGATGAAGCACTTGCGCGCGAGCCGGTCGTGCGCGACGCGCTCGGAGAGCTTCACCGTGCCCGCGTAGCGCAGGTAGACGCTCTGCTCGTCGAGGTCTTCGTGGAAGGCGACAACCTCGGGCTCGTCCTCCGGGCGGATCGGGCGGATCGTGACGGTCGCGCCGTCTTTGAGCTGATAGGTGGCCACGTACTGGCGCGGGTAGGGACGGATTGCGGGGCGGGGCAGGGACGCGTCGGGTAGGTCGGGCGGATGGAGGACCACGCGCGCATCGAGGACGGTGAAGCCTGCCGGGGTAGCGAGGAGCGGGTTGACCTCGATCGCGCGCACCCGCGGCTGCTCGGCGACGAGTTGAGAGAACCGGACCACGAGGGCTTCGAGCGCGTCGAGGTCGATCACGTGTCGGAAGCGTGGGTCGTCGGCGAGGGCGGCATCAGGGCGGTAGTCGCGGAGGGCGGCGTGGATGCGCGTCTGCTCCATCATCCGCCGCGCAAGCGTGGTGTTGAGCGGCGGCAGCCCGAGCGCGCGGTCCTGCATCACGTCGGCAAAGGCTCCGCCTGCCCCGAAGAGCACAACAGGCCCGAACACCGGATCGACGGAGGCGCTAAGGCGGAGGTCGAGGCCGCGCTGACGGATCATCGGCTGGACGGTCACGCCGAGGAAGTCAAACGCCGCTGAGTCGTCCTCATCGGACGCCAGCAGACCCGCAATCTGCGCGAACGCCTCGCGGATGTCCTCCGCCCGTCCGAGGTTGAGGAAGACGCCCCCGATGGCGCGCTTGTGGACGAGCCCGCGCGCGTGCGCCTTCACGACGACCCGACTGCCCGCGTCGAGGAGCGGCTGGGCCAGCGCGACGGCTTCGTCGGCGGTGCGCGCCACCTGCGGCTGTGCCGTCTCGAAGCCGTAGCACCCCAGCAGCGCCTTCGACTCGACCTCATCCAGCGTCGTCCGCCCGTCGTTGAGTGCCCCGGCGATGAGGTGGGCGGCCCGGTCGCGGTCGGGGAGGCCGTCCTCGTCGGCGGGCAGCGCCGGTGTCTCGTAGATGCCGCGCAGGTTGTAGCTGTAGCGCCAGAGATACTGAAAGACGCGTGTCGCCGTGTCGGGGTAGGCGAACGTCGGGATCCCAGCCTCGTTGAGTGTCTGCGTCGCGCTGACGACGCTGCCTGCTCCCATGAAGCTGGCGATGAGCGGCTTCGTGCTGCGCGCGTGCGCCTTAAGCTTGGCCGCGACCGCGTCGGGGTCGGTGAGCGCCTGCGGCGTGAGAATGGCGAGGACGCCGTCGGTGGTGTCGTCCGCGAGCGCGGCATCGAGGGCGTCGGCGTAGCGCTGCGGCGTGGCGTCGTGCTGGAGGTCGATGGGGTTGGTCGCGCGCGACTCGGATGGAAGCGTCGCCAGGAGCTGCGCGCGTGTCGCGTCCGAGAGCGGCGCGAGCGCTCCGCCGTCCTCCACGAGTGCGTCGGCGGCGATGAGGCCGGGGCCGCCAGCGTTGGTGAGGATCGTGAGGTGCGGGCCGGTCGGGCGCGGCTGCTTGGCGAGCACCTCGGCCGCATGGAAGAGCCCGGCAATGGTGTGGACGCGCAGCACACCCGTACGCCGAAACGCCGCGTCGATCACCGCATCGGTGAGGTCGCCTCCCGCATGGCGCGCCGAGCCCCCACCCAGACTCTTGCCCGCCTTCACGACGATGATCGGCTTCTGGAGCGCTACCTCGCGCGCCGCCGAGAGCAGTGCCCGCGCGTCGTCAATGGTCTCGATGTAGAGCAGGATGCTCTTCGTGCGCGGGTCGTCGCCGAGGAACGTGATTGCCTCGCCCCAGCCGATGTCGAGCATCGTACCGAGCGAGAGGACCGTCGAGAAGCCGACGTTCTCGCGGCGGCTCCAGTCAAGGACGGCAGTGAGGAGCGCACCACTCTGGCTCGCGAAGCCGACCGAGCCCTCGGGCGGGAGGTGCCGGGCGAAGGTCGCGTTGAGGCCGGTGCGCGGCCGGATCAGCCCGAGGCCATTGGGGCCAAGCAGCCGCGTCGGACTGTCGCCGAGCGCTTCACGGATCGCCTCCTCCAGGCGAGCGCCCTCGTCCCCCACCTCGCCGAAGCCTGCCGCGAACACGATCACGCCCGCGACCCCCGCATCGACACAGTCTTGGACGACCTCGGGGGTGGAGGACGCGGGGGTGCAGATCAGTGCTAGGTCTACCTTCGTGGGCACGTCGGCGATGGTCGGGTACGCCTTCACGCCGAGGACGCTCGCGCGGTGCGGGTTCACCGGATAGACGGTCCCACCGAACGGGTGCGTGATGAGGTTCCAGAGCGCCTGCCGCCCCACGCTCTGCGGTGCGTCGGTTGCTCCAATCACGGCCACGTGACGCGGCTGGACGAAGGCGTCGAGGCCGGGACGGCGGGCCCGGAGCAGCGCGCGGGCAGAGGAGGAGTCGGCGGCCATGAGGCGGGACGGCTTGCGTGGGTGGGGACGCTCGCTGTACGCCTGATACGAGTCCTCGTGCCAGCCACGCCACGATTCCGGCAGTGAAGCTCTATCCCACAAGATCCGCAGCAACGAGCTACGGTGGACGAGGGAGTGCTCACGGATTATCGTCCTCGTCTTCGTCCTCCTCAGGGACGAGCAGGATCGTCCCGCTTCCTGCGACCCCCGTGTCGGCATGGCGCACCGCAATCGTCACCCTGCCAGCATACGTCTCGTCGGTGGGGACGAACGTAGCCGTAGCGAGACCGGTGTTGTTCGTCGTGGTCACGTTGGTGATATATCCCGGTCTTGCCCCTGCCGGATCGGGTACCACGTCAAACGCCAGCATGGTGCCTTGGGTGGCGGTCCCGCGCGCGCGCGCGGTCTGTGCGCTTACAGTGGCCGTCATGTTGCTTCCGAGCAACAGCACCGCAGGGTCTATGCTCACAGAGATGGCTTCCGGTAGCGCCCGGATGAAGGGTAGCGTGATTTCCTGCGATACCGTAGCGACACGAGCGCGGATGACGGCGCTCGTCACGTCGGTCGGGCTTGTGAGTGGGATGCTTACCTCATCACCGAGCACATTCTGAAGCGTAAGCTCCTTCGGGTTTTCACTATCGAAGCTGCCTGCGGTCGTGGTCACGACGACCGTGCGCTGGGCAGGGGGAAGGTTGGAGTCGAGCTGTATCCGGAGGACAGTCTCGGTAGCGCCGTCAGCCACGGCCTCGCTGGGCGGGTCGACGAATGTCAGGACAGCATCGGCATCCACCGGCACGAACGCTACTGAGAGAGTATCGCCGACCTCCGGGAGGGACTTGAGCGCAGCTTGGATTTGAGCCTGCCCTACCGTGTTTGCTGCGGTGAGCGTGACGGCCGCTCGGTTGTCGCTCTTGAGGTCTACCTCCACGCGCGTCGCCGCCCCCCCGGCGTCGCTCTGGGCGAGCGTACCCGCAGACGTAGTAAAAACAACCGTACGCTTCGTTGAGTCGATGCGCCCGCCGCTGAACCGCGCGACGAGACGAAGCTGCGAGTATCCGTCTGCTGGCAGCCCAGCGTCGGCGTCGCTCTCTGCGAGATGCAGAGCCAACACGGAGCCCGGCGGGTAAATCTGGTCGTAGTCGTCTGCGTCATACCACTCCGGCGCGTAGTCACATGAGGCTGCGCTTCCCGCTAGAAGGATGAGGAGAACGCCAAAGCGGAGGCGGATAAAAAATGCCGAGACAGTCATCTTGTCAGATGCTAGCGAGGTATGGAAGTAGAGAGCGTATGGCCATGCAATCATCCTCATACGAAGTCAAAGCCATCCTCGTACGAAGTCAAAGCGAGCCCATCGGTAATCTCCAGCCTGGCCGTTGGATTTTGGGGCGTGTATCAATACACCGGCTTGGCCAGCGGGAGCAAGAGAGTCATCTGCTGTTATGAGAGTCGACCGCGTTACCGATGGAGGTGATTCTGGGCGCGAAAAAGCAAGAGTGTAAGTTTCCTCCTCGTAGAAAAAAATAGAACTCTCTTCTAGTTCGTAGAGAAAATTTTGAAAGTCCTCGTCGTGGAATTTTGCCTCGCTAAAGGGATATAGGCTGAGAATTGTTATAAGGTTTGATTCGTCATTGAGGATGAAATAATCAGTGCGGACCTTATTGTAGTCGGATATGAGTTCGTGGGTGATAAGGAGCTCTTTAGGGATGTTTGGGGTAAGTGTAATCGGGTTGGGTGAGGCGTTTGGGCTTTCGATAAGAGTTGACATATACGATACCTGAAGCTTTATGACATTGGTCTGTAAGTTATGATCCAATGATAGATCTGAAGAGTCCCCTGAAGGCAGAGGTAGCATCCCAGTCGAGGGAGAGCGATACGAAGGGGCTCCATGACACGCGGGATTGGGTGCTGAACGGGGGAGGGTCCTCTGATTCGAACACGCTCACTCCCACGGTAGCCCGTACGAAGTCGGTCAGCCGTACGCCTGCCCCAAGTAGCAGAGCTCGGTCGTAAACGATTCCACGGATGCGTTCGCCTTCGAGTCGCGTTGCAGTGATGCCTACCATAAAGGCAAACCGCTTTCGAACGTCCCATCCACGAAGTGGGGCGTCCTTGTTTACAGGTTTCGTATAGAAGTTCAATCCGAGGTAGGGGAGGGCTTCCTCGCCTTCGGGTAGGTACGTCAGACCTACATCGACGCTGATGTAGTTTTCTGAGCGAGTTTCAAAAGAGCCGGAGGTCGTTCCAGCAATCTCAAACGCTCCTCCGGTTCGGAGCGTGATCCCGTTGGCTACGGCCTCTAGGGCTCGCCTGCGCTCAGTGAGCAGCCTGGTGAGTTCGGCCCATGTGTTGACCATCCCGCGACGCTCCACAGCGAACTCTCCCTGAAGGTCTCGAAGCAAGATCTGCAGCTGGTCGAGGGCAGCACTGACCTGCGCTTCGTCGACCGAGGACACATCAACGTCATTCCCTTCTGCCACAGCGTTGGCAAACGTTTGTGCCGTCTCGTCGCTCAACGCCATCTGTGTTCGGACCAGCGTAAGTGCCGAGCTGATTTTGCGTAACCGTTCTGCCGTCGCGGTCGCCGCTGCGCCGCGTGTGCTGGTCAAGTCGAAACGCCACACCTGGAGTGGGTAGTCAGTAGGGCACTCTTTTCCAGCAGGAACGGGTTTAAGACTGGAGGTGCGGACCGATGAGGGAATGGCACAGGCAAACGCTACGCGCCCATTCTGACTCAGCTGGGTTAACGCGGTAAGGTCTTGCAGGGCCGCTGCTATCGAGGCGTAGCTCGGCGAGCTAGCGTTGTCAGTCATGTCGGCTAGGGCCGTAGCAGCGTCAGCCCAAGCCTCTATCATGTCTCCATTCGCCTTGAGCGCAGAGAGCGCGTTCTTTACCGCAGGCACCTGCACGTTGGTGAGGCGATTGTGGTAGGTGCGAACGTCTTGGCTCAGATTTTTGAGCGTCGCGACTCCGGCGAATTCAGCCGCGAGGTCCGATCCGCCCAGCAGAGTTCCTTTGGTGATGAGGGCTTCCTGTGGCAGAAGCGTCTGTTCGATGGCTGTTACAGCGTTCGTCTGGATCGCGCGGACTGCACGGGCATCTAGATAGGGCCCGTCAGGCTCCTGCAGGTCTTTGTCCAGTTCAACAAGAGCTTGGTTGCGGAACGCCGTTAGTCGAGTAGGCGAAGGAGGAGTCGTGTAGATGAAGAGAAAGGTGTACTCTTGGCTGTGGTCCAGCGGGGCTATTCGAAGGCGGAAGGGTTGGCCTGACGCCGGGGTCGGAGTGCTAAACCGATTCGACCAAGTGCCCCCGTAGATCCAGGGGCTATTACCTGAAAGCTTCTCGCCTGGACTATAAGGGGTAGGCGGGTTTGTTGGCCGCAGAGCTGGGCAATTAGTATGATCTGGATTCCTCTGGGCCTCATCGCCCGTTTTAGCAACTAGACGATACCAGACGCACACTTGCTGCGTGGTGGTAGCCACAGTCCCACCTAGGTAAAACGGTACATCGAAGGGCAACTCACCAGTAAACGAGCTCGAATTAAGATCAACCGTTACGGTCTTGATGCTCTGGCTAGACACGTCCGGTATGGACAAAGCTGCGAGCGTGAGCGCTACAATCCAAATGGGTCCGAGCAAGCGGGAAGGGGCAAGTGGTTTCATACCAAGACGACAGGACGGGTGAGTCAAGACCGCCGCAGAATAAAGGGGCGTATCCAAACGATGCAATCCTGTGTTTGCACGATATATCCCTTCTAGCTCCGGTCTGTCATCTTGGTGCCAGACCTCAAAGCTCGCCGCCCTGGCTTTTCGTGGACTGTTGGGGAAGGGCATCATCCTATCGGATGAGACCGTCAGCGCACGCGCTGGAGCGCTAGACGGATGCGGGTTGCCCGTCCTCTCCAGTCCGCAGGGGATGGCCACAAAAAAAGCCCCGCGACGCCGAAGCATCGCGGGGCTGAGGTGCCCAGGACTGGAGTCGAACCAGCACGCCTTTGCAGGCACTGCCCCCTCAAGACAGCGTGTCTACCAATTCCACCACCTGGGCAGGGGGGGAGCGTCGGGCGGACGAGATGTCGCAGCGACGCGCGCAAAAGAACAGTGACCCCGGTAGGGCTCGAACCTACGACCCGCTGGTTAAAAGCCAGCTGCTCTGCCAACTGAGCTACGGAGTCAGGCAGGCCGCTCGACCGTGGACGTGCCGGGCGGGCAAGGCTTACCAAAGTAGGGCGATTTCGGAAAGCGCGCAAACGCGCCGTGTCAAACGTCGGCGAAGAGGCGGGCAGAGTAGCCGGCGCACCAAGTGTGCGTAACCGTGGGATAATGCGACAGTCTGTTGCTTTCCACAGGAAAAGGGTGCATCTTACGGCGTGAGCCCGCGTCAAAGCCTTGCGTTTCTGAAGCGTAACGCCCTGGCAGAGGCTCCGTGGTGGACGCGTACTGTGCCAGGGGATACAACAGCGCACGGTCTGTGGGATGTGCTCAGGAGCAACAGCATCCCACGCGCCACCGGGCGGTCCCAGCACGCTGGGCCGCGCATAGCACAGCTGGGGGCCGGGTCGCTTGTGGTGGGGTGATCCGGTCCCCATGTGTTGAACAGGATCCGGCCGCGAAGGCGGCGCTCTGCAGGCGTCTAGCCCCCAAGCTGGGGAATGGATCGGTTCCATTCGCCTACCGCAAATGGCAAGGGCGGACCTGGCCTGCTCTTTGACTGGCTGTTTTGGAATCTTGAAGAATCAAGCGCTTGGCTTGACGTGCAGGCCATGTAAGCGCTTTCTTCTGCTCTCCGAATCTGCCTGCTCGTACGGCAGCGCGTTCGGCCCTCGTCCTGTGGACTTCTTCCCCTCCCCCTATGCGCTCTTTGCTTTGCGCGGTGCTCGCGTGCGTTCTCGCGTTGCCCGCTACGGCCCAGCAGCCCACCCCCGCTGACCCCGACGTCCTCCTCCAGGGATTCTACTGGAACGTGCACCCTGGTGACGCCGCCCAGAACAACGACGGCGTCTGGTGGGACTCCCTCCGCACCCAGGCTGAGACTTTCGTGGACGCAGGCGTGCAGACGATCTGGCTCCCGTCGCCGTTCAAAGGCCTCGCCGGACGCTGGAGCATGGGCTACGACATCTACGACTACTACGACCTCGGCGAGTTCGAGAACAAGTTCACGCGCCGCACCCGCTTCGGTACCGTCGAGGAGTTCGGCGCCATGCGGGATGAGTTCGACCGTGTCGGTCTGCGCACCATGATCGACGCGGTGCTCAACCACCGCGACGGCGGCGACGCCCAGAGCCGCGTCGATTGCTGGTATGGCTCCGGCCAGGGCCCGCTGCGCTTCAACGTCTTCAACCCGAACAGCGGGCGCTTCCCCGCCACGGCGCGCAACTTCCACCCCAACGGCGACGAGTGCAACGAGGACCCGCCGTACAACGACCCCGTCTTCGCCCAAGACCAGGCCTACTTCACGGACCTCAACACGACGCTCGACGCTGGGGCGGCCAACGGCGGCTGGTTCTTCGGCCCGCACCGGCTCGGCTTCAACGCCGACTCGCTCGTGACCTGGGGCCGCTACCTCTTCGACGACCTCGAGTTCGACGAGGTGCGGGTGGACGCGATCAAGCACATCGACCCCGCGTTCCTCGCGCCGTGGCTCGTGGAGGTGCGCCAGGGCAGCCAGCCCTACGCCGTCGGTGAGTTCTTTGGCTCGAACCCCGAGATCCAGGACTACATCGGGCAGGTCAACCGCTTCAACTCGTCGTTCCCCGAGCCGGGCGCGCCGGGCCGCGACGCTAACCTGGCGGGCTTCGACTTCGGCCTCCGCTTCGCGCTCAAGGACATGGCGAACAGCGGTGGCTTCTACGACATGCGCAACCTGAACTCGGTCGGGCTGCACTTCAACGGCGTCGACCCCTTCCGCGTCGCCACGTTTGTCGATAACCACGACTTCGACCGCATCGGCTACGTCGGGGCGGACTGCAACGACCCGGAAGCCATCCGCTTCGGGCTCACCTGCCTCAAGTTCAGCATCGACAGCGGGCACGACCCGGTCATCAGCCGCAAGAACCTCGGGTACGCCTACATCATGGCCGCCGAGGGCCGCCCGACGGTCTTCTACAAGGACTTCGTCTGGTTCGGGCTGGAGCAGGAACTGACCTGGCTGATGGCGATGCGCCGCACGCTCGCGCAGGGTGAGTCGACGCCGCTCTCGGGCCTCAATCCGAACCCGGAACTGCCGCAGGCCGATGTGTTCGTGCTGCGCCGTGAAGGCTTCGGCTCCCCGCGCTACGGCAGCCTGATGGTCATCAACGACAACGGCAACGCCAAACTCGGTGGCTTCGTAGACAGCCCGCACACCAACTTCGAGTTCAAGGACTACACGGACTCGTTCCTCTTCAAGACGACGGAGGTCTTCGCCGACAGCCGCGTGTTCGTGGAGGCCGAGGCGAGCAACTACGCCTGGTACGCTCCGACGGGCCTCTACCCGCAGACGCCGGGCACGCCCGCGCCGAACTTCACGGTCGAGTCCGCGCCGGGCGGTAAGCTGCACTTCGTCGTGCTCCGCGCGGCTGACGCAGCGAGCCTCACCGTTAACGGCGCGCCGATCCAGCCGGGCGACGAGGTCGCGGTGATGGGTCCCTCCGGCGACCCGACGCAGGCGGCCGGCCTCGGTCGCATCGGCCTCGCGACGCAGTGGGACGGCGAACACGACATGGTGATCGAGGTGCTCGGCGACGACGTCGCGAGCCGCCTCGCTACCGGTGCGCCGCTCCGCCTCGTCGTCTACGATGCGAGCGCAGGCACCTACCACGAGGCTGGGCAGGTCGCGTGGGCGTCGGCCAACACCACGTTCACCTTCAACCCGGATCGCCCGGCTTCGCGCGGCGGCGCGTTCCCGCTCGATGTCACGAGCGCCGACGGCCTCTATGCAGCCAACGGCATCTCATACGTGACGGGCTTTGTCGCGGGTGAAGGCTCCGGCGGTGGTGGTGGCAACGACGACACCGTCGCCCCGGCCATCTCGGGCAGCATCAACGGCCGCCAGTACGACGGCACCGTGCGCGATGACCGCGCCGACGACACCGGCGTGGCGACGGTCGTGCTGAGCGACGCCACCAACCTGAGCCTGAGCGTCGACAGCTTCACGCCGGGCGCGGCTACGGTCGGCTTCACGGTCACGCTGAACAACCCGCGCCAGCAGGGCAAGGGCTTCGTCGTCGCTACCGACGTGGAAGGCAACGAGGCGATGCAGTGGATCTGCTCCAACGGCTGCCCGCCGCCGGACGACCCGCCACCCCCGCCGCCGCCAGGCGATGACACGACGGCTCCGTCAGTCACGGGCTCCGTCAAGGGAGGCAAGTTCGAAGGCACCGCCTCGGACAGCGGCTCCGGTATCGCGAGCGTCGTGCTCGGCAGCGATGCGGTGAACCTCACGCTCACGGTCGACGGCTTCTCCGAGGGCGCAGCATCGGTGGACTTCACGATCCGCCTCGTCAACCCGCGCGAGCCGGGCTCGGGCACCATCATCGCCACCGACGTGGAGGGCAACGAGGGCACGCTGTTCGTGGACTCCGAGAACCGCTCCGCCCGCGCAGGCTCGCTCGCGTCGCTGCGCACGATGGAGCCGGAGATCGAGACGGCGCTCCTGACCAACCGGCCCAACCCGTTCAACCCGGCCACGACGCTCAGCTTCACGCTCGCTGAGGCGATGCCGGTGACGCTCGTGGTCTACGACGTGCTCGGCCGCCAGGTCGCCGTGCTCGCCGAGGGCGACTACCAGCCGGGTCTCCATGAGGTACGCTTCGACGGGAGCGCGCTGCCCAGCGGCGTGTACTTCTACCGCCTCGACACCCCGACGATGTCGGACTCGAAGCGGATGATGCTCCTCAAATAGCTGAAATGTGAAGGCTTCGCACAAGAATAGTTGTATTTTTGTGTAACGGAGCCTTTACGTTTCGACCTTCAATCTTTACTTTAACCCCATCTCGGTCGCCCACCGCGATGCTGTGCTTCTGGAGGGGAAGCGCACTGTCGCAGGGCGACCGATTTTTTTGGCGGCGGCGTGCATCCACCAGCCCATCCACTGCACCGTGCACGCTGCTCCTCTGCGTCAGGCACCCGTGATGGTCAGGCGGTGGGTGAGGTGCTTGCCCTGACACGTGGATCCTGGGCGACGGACGAGGGTGTACGGCAGCCTTGTCCCATGCCTGCTCAGCATTGCACAGCCATGCTCCGTATAGCTCTCCCGCGCTCGATCTTGGCCCTCGCGCTCAGCCTCGTGCTTGCGCCGGCCCTCTGGGCGCAGGGACCGCTCGCCTTCGACGCAACCACGTTCGACTTCGGCGAGATTGCCGAGGGTGCGGAGGCGACGACCACGTTTGCCTTCACCAACGCGGGCACGACGCCGCTGCGGCTTGTGGAGGTGCAGCCGTCGTGCGGGTGCACCGCGCCCAACTGGTCACGCGACGCTATCGCGCCAGGCGAGTCAGGGACCATCACCGTCGCCTACGACTCCGAAGGCCGCCCAGGCTCCTTCGCGCGGGGCATCCTGGTGCGCGCCGAGGACGATGCAGGCACACTGGAGCCTGTCACGCTCACGATCACGGGTCGCGTTACGGTGACGCAGCTTGCGGGCGGTCCGCAGCAGGGCAGCCTGATGTTCGACACCGACGCCCACGACTTCGGGCTCGTCTCACCCGGGCGCGTCGTCCACACGTTCCTCGTGCAGAACCACGGCGACCGGCCCGTGCGGCTTTCCAGCGCGGCGGTCTACGGCGGCACCGTCGAGGTGATGCTGCCCGAGACGCCGCTCTTCGCAGGCGACCTCCGCGAAATCCACGTCGCCGTCGACACGACCACGATCACACGCGAGACCTTCGATGTCGCCATCGTACTCGACTCCACCGACGAGACGCAGCCGAAGAAGTCGCTCCGCCTCACCGGCCAGATGGCGATGGGAGAGTAGGTCTACGCTTCTTCGTACGCGCCGATGCTGTCGAACTTCGCCATCCGGGCGGCGAAGCGCTCGTCGTGCGTCATCGCGGTGAGCGTCGTGAGCGTCCGCGCGACGGCCGTCCCGACGGCGTCGAAAGCGGCCTGCGGGTCGCGGTGGGCCCCGCCGAGCGGCTCCGGTACGATCTCGTCCACGATGCCTTGCTCGATGAGGTCGGGCGCGGTGAGCTGGAGCGCGCGGGCAGCTTCCTCCTTATAGTCCCACGAGCGCCAGAGAATCGAGGAGCAGCTCTCGGGCGAGATCACCGAGTACCACGTGTTCTCCAGCATGAGCATCCGGTCGCCGACGCCGATGCCGAGCGCCCCGCCGGACGCACCTTCGCCGATGATGACGATGACGATGGGGACGGGCAGCCGCGCCATCTCTAGCAGGTTGCGCGCGATGGCCTCAGCCTGGCCGCGCTCCTCCGCTTCGAGGCCGGGAAACGCGCCCGGCGTGTCGAGCAGCGCGATGACAGGCTTGCCAAACTTGGCCGCGAGCTTCATCACGCGGAGGGCCTTGCGGTAGCCCTCGGGGTTGGGCATCCCGAAGTTGCGGTACTTTCGCTCGTTGGTGTCGCGCCCTTTCTGGTGGCCCACGATGGCGACTGTCTGGTCGCGCCCGCCGTAGCGGCGGCCCTCGAACGTGCCGAGCCCTGCGATCATCGCCGGATCGTCGCCGAAGAGGCGGTCGCCATGGAGCTCCACGAAGCCGCGTGTGAGCTCCTTGATATAGTCGAGCGTGTAGGGCCGGTCGGGGTGCCGCGCGAGTTGGACGCGCTGCCAGCGGGTGAGCCCGCTGTAGACCTGCTGCTTGAGCTGCTCGACGCGTTGCTCCAGCGCCGCGATCTGGCTGGATAGATCGACGGCGGGGTCCTCGGCGTCGTAGGCACGCAGCTCTTCGAGCTTCTGCTCCAGATCGGCGACGGGCTTTTCGAAGTCGAGGAGTTGCATGACGAGCAGGGCCAGTCCAGGGGGCGCGAGAAAGGCGGATCCGCAAGATACGGGGTGCCCCCAGATTTCCGTCGGGAAACACTGCGGGACTTCCACAGCCCAGCTAGCGGGCTGCCTGCTGTGCGACTCAGCAGGACGGCGGCGTCCGCACCAGCGCTCGCGCCAGGATCTCGACGTCGAGCCAGAGCGACTGGTGGCGCGCGTAGAACCAATACGCGCGGTGGACCTCTACGATGCTCGTCGGGCGCTCGGGGAGCGTGTCGAGGATGGAGACGAGGCCCGGCTGGAGCGCCCAGGCGTCCGGCGGGCGCGTGGCCGTGCCGGTGTCGTAGCCGACGAGCGCGCGGCGTCCGGCCAGCACTGAGGGGAGCATCGCCGTGGCGCAGGCGAGGCTGCGCATCTTCGGCGATGGGTGCAGGCGTGCGAGCAGGCGGCAGAGCGGATGCAGCGCCGTGCCGATGAGCGCAACTGGCACATCGAGCACGAGACGGCGCGTCCGCGAACGCAGCGGCGCGACGGTGCGCTCGGCTTCGAGGAGCGGCATCGAGAAGTCATCCACCGAGGCTTTGCCGATGAGCCGGTCGTGGTCGCTGACGAGAATCTTGAACTGAACCGGCAGGTCGCGCAGCTTGCGCATCAACTGCAGGATACGCGTGTTCGTGAGGCTGTCCGCGGCGAAGATGACCTCGTGGACACCGCGCAGCCGAACCAGGTCGCGCAGTTGGTGCAGCCCGCCGAGTTGGGAGACGGGCGTGGTGGTCTGTTCCTCGCGCCGCGGTACGAACCCGAGCAAGCGCAGCGGGGAGCGCGGCCGGCCAGCTAGCATCCCGTGCAGGCGCGTTGCCTCTGTGGCGTCGCCCACGAGCAGGACCGTCCGAGGCTCACGCGCCCGCAGGAGATAGGTCAGCCGGACGCCCATCAGGACGACGGTCGCCGCCGCGAAGCCGAACAGCACCGCCCCGCGCGAGAACTGGATCGCGGGGACGAAGAACGACACCGACGCCACGGCCACGAAGGCCCCACCTAGCCCGACGACGAGGGGGCGCAGCCGCCATCGGCCGCGTCCGTGCCCGCGGGCCAGCCCGATAGCGCAGGTCGCGCCGAGGGCATAGAGCGGTAAGACACCGAGGTAGAAGCTCGTATCGAAGTCGGTGGCGCGGAGGGCTCCCCAGGCGGCGGTCGCGCCGCTCATCGCACCCCAGGTGAGCAGGAACTCGAGCGCGGGCGCCGCGGCGGCGTGCACGGCGCGGGCACCGAGGCTCAGCGCGGCGCGCAGCAGCACGGCGAGGCGGATCGCCCAGCGAAGGACCATCGCAGAGGCCCGCGCGCGCGGCTTGAGCGTGGGGTCGCCCGCGAAGTGCTTCTCCGAGAACCGGATCATCGCCCCGTAGAAGAGCCGCACGTAGCGCATCTCGCCCTTCTTCGTGCACTCGCCCTTGTAGTGGATGATCTGCGTGTCGGGCGTGTAGTAGATCCGCCACCCAGCCTGCTGGATGCGGAAGCACCAGTCGAGGTCCTCGCCGTACATGAAGAACGACTCGTCGAACAGGCCCGCCCCGTCGGTCTGGTCGGAGTCCTCGGCGTGAGGGCCCGCGTGGGCGAGCGCGTCGGCGCGGACCATCATGCAGGAGCCTGAGAGCGCATCTACCTCGCAGACCTCATCCTTTGGGAGGTAGGTGAGGTTGTAGCGGCCGAACGTCGAGCTCTTCGGAAGGACACGGCTCAGGCCGGTCATCCGGTAGAAGGCGACCGAGGGCGTCGGGAAGGCGCGGCGGCTCTCCGGCGCGAACGTGCCATCAGGGTTGAGGATGCGGCAGCCAACGGCTCCGGCATCCGGATGAGCGTCCATGAACGCCACCATGCGCTCCAGCGTGTCCTCCTGGACGAGCGTGTCTGGGTTGAGGATGAGGAGCGTGCGGCCGCGTGCCTCGCGGATAGCCTGGTTGTTGGCGCGCGCGAAGCCGACGTTCTCGCGGTTGGCGATGACATGCACCTCCGGGAAGCGCTCGCGCACCATCGCGACAGAGCCGTCGATGGAGTTGTTGTCCACCACGAAGACCTCGGCGCGGAGCCGCCGCGTGGCGCGCCTGACCGAGGTGAGCGCCTGCTCCAGGAAGCCCCGCACGTTGTAGTTCACGATCACCACCGACACGTCAGGGCGGTCGGTGGCGACGGGGGCGGTCCGGATGAGGTGGGACGTGGGCCGCTCGTCGTGCGCTGCGGGGGCAGCAAGGGGGGGGGCGGTGGAACGCATAGCGAGGCAAGATAGGACTGCGCGGGGTGTTTGCCGCAAGCCTGCTCTGCGTGGGTCACGGACAGCCTACAAATTCACGAGGGTTGGAGCTGCACGTCTCCCTCGATTCTCCGCTGCGCCGCGTCGTCCGCTCGTCCGATCCTGTCGTCTCCCTCTGTCTCCCCGTGCCCGTGTCGTCCCGTCCCTTTGCCCGCGAGCTCCGCGCCACGCTCGGGCTGGCCGGACCCCTCATCCTCGCGCAACTCGCCCAGATTGCGACGAGCTTCGTGGACACGCTCATGATCGGGCGGTGGCTCGGACCTGAGGCGCTCGCGGCGGGCGTGCTTGGCTCGACGCTGTTCTTCACGTCGATGGTGGTCGGGATCGGGTTCGTGATCGCGGTTGGGCCGACGGTCGCCCAGGCGTTCGGCGCGGTGGAGGTCGGCGACGGCGGCGAGGCCGACATCGGGCGCGCGGCGCGGCAGGGCCTCTGGCTGGCGACGTTGCTGTCAGGGCCGCTGATGGTCTTGCTCTGGAACGCCGAGGCGCTGCTGCTGCTCGCGGGGCAGCCGGAATCGACCTCGGCGCTGGCAGGCAGCTACCTGCGCGCTATCCTCTGGGGGACGCTGCCCAACCTCTGGTTCGCCGCCCTGCGAGGGCTGCTCGAAGGGCTCGGACGCCCGCGCGTCATCATGCTTATCACGCTCGGGGCCGTCGTGCTCAACATCGTGGGCAACTACGCGCTCATGATCGGCGCGTGGGGCTTCCCGGCGCTGGGCCTGGCTGGATGCGGATGGTCCAGCACCCTCGTCTTCTGGGCGATGTTTGCCGCGCTCGGGCTCTACGTCCACCGCGGCGCGCTCACGCGGCGCTACGGCGTCTTCGCACAGATCCGACGACCCGACCCCACGATGCTCCGCGACCTCGTGCGGATCGGGTGGCCCATCGGCGTGACGCTCGGCATCGAGGCGGGGCTGTTCATGCTCTCGACGCTGCTCGTCGGGCGGATGGGCACGGACTCGGCGGCGCAGACGGCGCTCGCGGCCCACCAGATCGCGCTCAACGCGGCGTCGATCTCGTTCATGGTGCCGCTCGGGCTCGGGCTCGCCGCCACGGCGCGCGTGGGGCAGGCCATCGGGCGCGGCGATCCACGCGGCGCGGAGCGTGCAGGCTGGGCGGCGACCGTTCTGGGTGCGGCGTTCATGTTCACCGCAGCCCTGCTCTTCTGGCTGCGTCCAGAGTGGGTCGTGGCGGCGTACGTCAGTCTCGCTGATCCGGAGATGGCCGACGTTATCGCGCAGGCGGTGGGGCTCCTCGGCATCGCGGCAGTATTCCAACTCGTGGACGGCATCCAAGTCACGACGAACGGGGCGCTGCGCGGACTCAAAGACACGCGCGGCCCAATGTGGATTGCGCTGGCCACCTACTGGGGCATCGGCCTGACCTTGGCGGCTGCGCTCGGCTTCGGCTGGGGCGACATCGAGGCTCAGGGCGCGGTCGGTGTGTGGTGGGGCCTCACGGCGGGACTGGCTGCGGCTGCCACGGCGCTCGCAGCGCGCTTCGCCCTCCGCGTGCGGCGCATGGCTGGTGCCCCTGTGGGGGAGCGGGAGCCCGTACAGGTCTTGGCGCTGGACGAAGAGGACGATATGGACAGTCCGTAAACTTTCACTTTTTCCTGAAAGGAACGGGCACCCGATTTGCATTTCGGCCGCCCCGGCTGCATACTCAGACCATCCCATGAACATATCTCAGGGTTTCCCCCAGGAGGCATGTAGACATTACGCGGCGTGGGTCTGTGCAAGAGACGTATCGTTGGTCAGGCGAGGCGGCTATATTCAGACCCGACGTGCGAAGCGCTTCCGACTCCCTGAGTATGCTCCCTTAGCACCCGGCTGGCGTTGTCTCCAGCGTGCCTGCGTGAAGCCTATTCAAGTGTTCTTCGACCCCTCTGAAAAAGGAGCCGTCTACCTTCAGCCGACCTCTTGGTGTTTTCGACCCCAGCCCGTTCGGACGCGTGCCGAACTAAGCGCGCCGAGGCGGTCACCCCTTTAACCCGAAAGCGGTTATGCCCCAGATTTTCAAGCGTGGCGCAAACAAGCTGCCCGCGATCAGCCTCCTCGGGCTGGTCTTTGGTGCCGTCTTCGTCATCGGCGCGGTGTGGTACTACTTCTCGCCGGAGTTCTACGAAGTCGGCTACATGCCCGAACAGCCGGTGCCCTACAGCCACCGACTCCACGCAGGCGAGTTCGGTATGGACTGCACGTACTGCCACAACCATGTCATGGCGAGCGAGCACTCCAACGTGCCTGCGACGCAGACATGTATGAACTGCCACACGCTCATCAAGGCGCAGTCACTCGAACTGCTGCCGGTGCGTGAGAGCTGGGCCACGGGCGAGCCCGTCGAGTGGGTGCGCGTGCACCACCTCGCCGACTACGCGCACTTCTCGCATGCCGTCCACACCAACGTGGGTGTCGGGTGCGAGACGTGCCACGGGCGTATCGACCAGATGGAGGTCGTCTACCAGACCGAGCCGCTCTCGATGGGCTGGTGCTTGGAGTGCCACCGTGCCCCTGAGGAGCACCTCCGCCCGGTGGAGGAGGTCACGACGATGGGCTACAACGAACTAGTCCGCGCCGACGAGGAGACCTACCAGGCCTACATCGCCGCCAACCGCGCGCGCATCGAAGCCGAAGGCATCAAGCCGCCCCAGAACTGCTCCGCCTGCCACTACTAGAGTTTTGCAGTTGTGCCGTGCGGCCGTTTTGCTGTGAGAAAGCAGCAAGCACGGTCCCACGGCGAAACGGCCCCACGGCAAAACACCCGCTCCATGATCGAACTCGACATTCTCTCGAAAGCAGACGTGACCCTGGATGGGCAGCCTCGTGCGTGGCGCAGCCCCGCCGACAAGGCCCGCACGGCCGAGGCCCGCGCGCTCCAGCAGAGCGAATTCCACCCCGATGCCTTCACAGGAGACGCCTTCACCGGAGAGGACGCCTTCAAGCTCGACGACCGCGCCGGGGACGACTTCGCCGGCGGCACGTCGCGCCGCTCCTTCATGAAGATCATGGGGGCCTCGATGGCGTTCGCGGGCCTGACGGGCTGCCGCCGCCCGGCGGAGGAGATCCTGCCCTACTCGCGCAAGCCCGAGCAGGTCATCCCCGGCGTCCCGAACTACTACGCCACCTCGATGCCGCTCGGCGGCCCCGTCCAGGGCATCCTGATCCGTGCCAACGAAGGGCGTCCGACGAAGGTGGAGGGCAACGCCGCCCACCCCTACAATCAGGGCGCGACGGACGTCTTTGCGCAGGCGTCGGTCCTGAACCTCTACGACCCCGACCGCTCCCGCGTGGTGCGCCGGGCGGGCGAGGTGACCTCGTCGTGGCGCGACTTCGTAGGGTTCGCGCGCCAGATGCGCAACGGCGGGGTGCAGGGCGAGGTGGCCGTCCTCGCCGAGCCGAACGACTCGCCAACCATGGCGCGGCTGCGCGCTGAGATGGAGGCCGCCTACCCAGGCCTCCGCTGGATCACCTACCGCACCCTCGGCGACGACGCGAGCACGCTCGGCACCCAGCAGGCGTTCGGACGCCCACTGCGCCCGAACTACGACTACGCCAACGCCGAGATCATCGTCAGCTTCGACAGCGACGAGATGGGCGCGGAGCACCTTGGCACGATCGCCAACCAGCGCGGGATCGCGGCCAGCCGCCGCATCACCGAGGGCCGCCGCAGCACGATGAGTCGCATCTACCTGGTCGAGAGCCAGATGTCGCCGATGGCAGGCATGGCCGACCACCGCGTCCGGATGCGCGCCGCCGACATCCCGCACCTCGCCAGTGCTGTCGCTGCACGCCTCGGCGTGGGCAGCGCCACCGCGGCTGGCACGGCGCTCATGACCGCCGACGACCACGGCACGCCCATCCTCGAAGCGCTCCTCGCAGACGTGCAGGCGGCGCGGGGTCGCGTGGTGTTCTCGGCGGGCGGTACGCTGCCCCCGGCTGTCCACGCGCTCGTGGCGGCGCTCAACGAGCAGTATGGCCAGGAGGTCGTGCGCTACTACGATGCGGGCGCGGGTACGGCCACCCCGCAGGACGAGGCGCTCCAGGCGCTCGTCGCGGACATGAACGCGGGCCGCATCGGCGCGCTGGTGTGCCTGAACGCCAACCCAGTCTACAGCGCCCCCGCCGCCCTCGGCTTCGAGGCGGCGATGGCGAACGTGCCCGTCACCATCCACGCTGGCCTCCACATCGACGAGACGGCCCAGCGCTCGATGTGGCACCTCCCCCTCGCGCATTACCTGGAGCAGTGGGGCGACGGCCGGGCCTACGACGGCACGCTCTCCGTCATCCAGCCGACCATCGCACCGCTCTACGAGGACGCCCACTCGGACCTCGAGATCGTGAACCTCCTCATCACCGGGCGCGACGCGAGCGGCTACGACCTCGTCCGCACGACGTGGCGCAGCCAGTTCACGGGCTCGTTCGAAGACGGCTGGCGGACGGTCCTCCACGACGGCATGCTCGTGGACACCGGCTATCCGGTCGTCCAGCCCGAGGGCGTCGCTGCTCCGGATCTGAGCGGCCTGCCGGTCCTCGCGCCCGACGCGGTGGAACTCGTGGTGCGGCTCTCGGGCAAGGTCTACGACGGCAGCTACGCCAACAACGCGTGGATGCAGGAAGCGTCCGAGACGGTGACCAAGATCACGTGGGACAACGTGGCGATGATGAGCCACGGGACCGCCGAGGCGCTCGGCGTCAACTCGGTCCTGCGCAAGGGCAAGCAGTACGTCAGCGTCGTCCGCCTGAAGGCAGGCGGGACCGAGATGGAGATCCCCGCGTGGGTCCAGCCGGGCCACCCGGACAACTCGATCACCGTCGTGGCCGGCTACGGGCGCCAGCTCGTCTCCGACCGCGTGCCGCCGCCGAAGCCGATCTTCCAGCGCTTCAAGCTGGGCTACTTCGACAACGACATCTACGACGACGGCCCCCTCGCGAATGGCATCGGGTCCAACGTCGCGCCGCTGCGCCCGCTCGGCGGCCGCGTGACGGCGCTGGAGGAGCCTGTTGCTGTTGTGGACGAGGACTACCTCATCGCGACGACGCAGGACCACGGTGGCCTCAACGTCGAAAACGCGACCACGGCTGTCGAGGACCGCGGCATCATCCGCCAGTCGACGCTCGCGGCCTACCAGCAGGGCGACAACGCCGCCTACGACACGGTCCCGCTCATCGAGGGCGTGCCGTGGGAGACCTACCCGCCCATCTGGGGCGAGGAGGCCGAGGCGGCGTCCGACCCGCGCATCAGCGAGGCAATGTATGCCGAGAACCAGTGGGCGCTCTCGGTAGACCTCAACACGTGCTCGGGCTGCAACGCCTGCGTGATCGCCTGCCAGAGCGAGAACAACATCCAGGTGGTCGGCAAGGACCAGGTCTCGCGCGGCCGCGAGATGAGCTGGATGCGCATGGACCGCTATTACATGGGCGACATGGACAACCCCGAGATGGTGTCCATGCCGATGATGTGCCAGCACTGCGAGTACGCCCCGTGCGAGCAGGTCTGCCCGGTCAACGCGACCGTCCACTCCCCGGACGGCACAAACGCGATGATCTACAACCGCTGCGTCGGGACGCGCTACTGCGCCAACAACTGCCCGTACAAGGTCCGCCGCTACAACTTCTACAACTGGACGCAGTCGCTCCCGCTCGAAGTCCAGATGGCGCAGAACCCGAACGTCACCGTCCGCTTCCGCGGCGTGATGGAGAAGTGCTCGTTCTGCATCCAGCGCATCCGCTACGAGCAGAGCCTCGCCCACATTGAGGACCGCCCGATGGAGCCGCTCACGGCCTGCCAGCAGGTCTGCGCCTCCCGCGCGATCACGTTCGGCGACCTCAAGGACCCGGAGAGCCCCATCAACGCTGAGCGACGCAGCGACCGTAACTACGCCGTCCTGGGCTACCTTAACGTGAAGCCGCGCGTGACCTACCAGGCACGCATCACCAACCCGAACCCGGCGCTCGCCGGCCCCGTCGAGATCCGGGGCGGCTATGATGATCACGGCGGCGACGGGCACGACGACGGCTACCACGATGACGGGCACGGTGGCGACGGCTACCACGGCGGCGTCGAAGGAGCCGTTCACGACGACGCCCACTCCTAGACGACGCCCCTTCCTGGCCCCCGTCCCTCCCGAACTTCCCTGACCCCTGACCCGGGAATCGATGAGCACCGCAACCGCAACCGCCGCCCACGAGCCGCAACGCATCGTCCTCGACGAGGAGGCCCTCGTGCAGGGCGGCCTCGACTTCCATGACGTCACCGAGGCGGTGGTCGTCCACGTCGAGAAGGAGATCCCAACGATGTGGTACCTCGCCTTCACCGGCGCGTGCCTCCTCCTCTCGATGATGTGGTTCTCGCTGGCGTTCCAGGTCTGGAACGGCACCGGGACGTGGGGCCTCAACAACCCCGTCGGCTGGGGCTGGGCCATCGTCAACTTCGTGTGGTGGGTCGGCATCGGCCACGCGGGGACGCTCATCTCGGCGGTCCTCTTCCTCTTCCGCCAGAAGTGGCGCACCTCGATCAACCGCGCGGCGGAGGCCATGACCATCTTCGCGGTGGCCTGTGCGTTGATCTTCCCCACGTTCCACGTCGGGCGCGTGTGGCTGGTCTACTACCTGCTGCCCATCCCCAACCAGATGGTGATGTGGCCCAACTTCAAGAGCCCGCTCCTCTGGGACGTGTTCGCGGTGTCGATCTACGGCTCCGTGTCGATCCTCTTCTGGTACGTCGGCCTCATCCCCGACCTGGCCACCGTCCGGGACCGCATCCCGACGGGCGATAAGGCCACGCTGCGCGACAAGATCCGGCAGCGTGTCTACGGCACCCTCTCGCTCGGCTGGACCGGCGCGAACCGCCACTGGCGCCACTACGAGCGCGCCTACCTGCTCCTCGCGGGTCTCGCCACGCCGCTCGTCCTCTCGGTGCACACGGTCGTCTCGTTCGACTTCGCCGTGTCCAACGTGCCCGGCTGGCACACCACCATCTTCCCGCCCTACTTCGTCGCCGGGGCCATCTTCTCCGGCTTCGCGATGGTGGTGACGCTGATGGTGCTGGTGCGCAAGATCTACAAGCTCGAGAACATCATCACGCTCGGGGTGCTGGAGAAATGCAACATCATCATCCTCGTCACGGGTACGGTTGTCGGCTTCGCCTACATCACCGAGTTCTTTGTGGCGTGGTACTCGGGCGTGATTTTCGAGCAGTATGCCTTCATCAACCGCATGTTTGGTCCGTACGCGTGGGCCTACTGGGCGATGATGACGTGTAACCTGATCTCACCACAAGTCTTCTGGGTCAAGAGATTCCGCCGGTCGATCCCGATCATGTTCGCGCTCTCGATCGTGGTGAACATCGGGATGTGGTTCGAGCGCTTCGTGATCACGGTGACCTCACTGCACCGCGACTTCTTGATCTCGTCGTGGGACTACTACTCCCCGACGATCTGGGACGTGTCGCTCTATGTGGGCACCTTCGGCTGGTTCTCGTTCCTCTTCCTGCTCTTCCTGCGCTACGCCCCGGTGGTGGCCATCGCGGAGGTGAAGGGCGCGATGCCCGAGGCCGATCCCCACTTCTACCACCACGAAGGCGACGGCGGCCACGGGCACACCGGTGACGGCGGCGACGGACATACCGTCAACCCAACGCAGCCTGCGCCGCTGCCGTCCGAGGAGCCAGCCTCCTCGGACGACGTCGCGGACGACGACCCCTTCTCGCGCTAGACGGTCCCCAAAGACCCCCAACCCATGAGTTCTCCCACAAAGCGTATCGCGGGCCTCTTTTCGGGCCGGGCTGACGCCAACGTTGGTCTGCTGGCGCAATTCCCGAACCCGGGCGCGCTCTACGACGCCGTGAAGACGGTTCGCAAGCGCGGTTATACCCGCATCGAGACCTACAGCCCATTCCCCATCCACGGCATGGACGCTGCGATGGGGCTGAGCTACTCCAAGCTCGGCTTCCTCGTCTTCTTCGGGGCGATCACTGGCACCTCGCTGGCGTTCCTCATGCAGTGGTGGATGAACGCCTACGATTACCCGATCAACATCTCGAACAAGCCGCTCTTCGCCATCGAGCCGAGCGTGCCGGTGGCGTTCGAACTGACGATCCTTTTCAGCGCCCTCACCGCCGTGGGCGGTATGCTGGCGCTCAACGGTCTGCCGCGCCCCTACAACCCGCTGTTTTTCTCGAAGCGGTTCGCCCGCGTTACCGACGACGGCTTCTTCCTGCAGGTCGAGACGCGCGACGACAACTATGACGAGGCCACCACCGCCGAGTTGCTCTACGAGGTGGGCGCGATGAGCGTCGAGTTCGTGGGCCACGACGGCACGCGCGACATCACGCGCGGCGGCCAGGCCGCCCCCATCGAGGTGCCCGAGCCTGTCATTAATACATGACGACAATGCCCTCGCCCTCAGCAGAGCCTGCCCTGCGCAGGCGGGGAGGGCGCTGCGCGAAGCCAGTTTCTACCGTCTCCAGATCTGAGACCCCATGACGATCCGACCGACTACGTTTCTCCTGCTCGCCACGGTGCTGCTCGGCAGCATTGTGCTGAGCGGCTGCCGGGGGTGGCGCTCTGAGAAGACGCCGATCCACCCTAACCTGAACATGGACTTCACGCAGCGCTTCGAGGAGCAGGAGGCCAACCCGTTCTTCGACGACCGGTCCGCGATGCGTCAGCCCGTCGAAGGCACGGTCGCGCGCGGCTACCTACGCACGACCGAGAACGCGGCCTACTACTACGGTCTCAACCAAGATGGCTCCTACGTCGAGACCATCCAACTCGCCGTGAACGAGGACGTGCTGGAGCGTGGTCAGGAGCGCTACAACGTCTACTGCACGCCCTGCCATGGCATGGCGGGCGACGGTGCTGGGATCGTGATGAAGGGCAACGGCGGTCAGGGCTACGGCTACACGCCAGCACCGACCTATCACGACGCCCGCCTGCGCGGCATCGAGGATGGCTACATGTACAACGTCATCACCAACGGCGTCCGCTCGATGGCGGGCTACGCGCACCAGATCAGCCCCGCCGACCGCTGGGCCATCGTCGCCTACATCCGCGCGCTGCAGCTCTCGCAGTACGCCACGCCGGAGACGGTCCCCGAGCCCATCCAGGAGCGCCTGGCGACCTACAACCCCAACGTCACCCTGTCGAACTGAGTGCGCACGCACCCGGAGCCGCCCTGGGCCTCCTGACCCCTATTGTCCATGTCGAATTTCCTCGTTCGCGCGCTGCTCGACCCGGTCGCCGATGACCGCGACCGCGTCGCGCGCAAGTTCCAGTTCCCGCGCGACAACCGCTCCTACCTGGTGCCGCTCGGCATCGGAGCCGTGATGCTGCTCGTTGCGCTCGTCTTCGGGTTGGCGGGCGATGGGCTGCAGCAGCAGCGGTTCATGTACAGCTATCTCATCGGCTGGACGTGGTGCCTCTCGATCACCATCGGGGGCCTCTTCTTCGTGATGATCAACCACGTCGTGAAGGCGCGCTGGATGATCGTGCTGCGCCGCATCGCCGAGTCCATCGCGATGAGCTTCCCGATGCTCTTCGTGGCGGGCCTCCCGATCATCCTCAGTCCGTTTATCTCCTACGACCTCTACCACTGGGCCGACCCGACGCTCTACGACCCAGCCGACTCGCACTTCGACACGATCATCGCAGGCAAGGCGGGCTACTTCTACGGTCCGATGGACCCGGCTTCGCACGCGCCCGTCTTCTTCGCGCTACGCTACGTTGTCTACTTCGGCGTTTTTATTCTCCTGAGCCGCAAGCTCTACAGCCTCTCGATCCAGAACGACACGCAGCCGAGCGCGGAGAACACCAAGAAGCTCGTCTTCCATAGCGCCTGGGGCATCCCGATTGCGGCGGTGTTCACAGCGTTTGCGGGCTTCGACTACCTGATGACGCTCGACCCGCACTGGTTCTCGACCATCTTTGGGGTCTACTTCTTCGCCGGTGGTTGGCTCTCCTTCCTCGCGCTCTTGGCCTTCCTCGCGATGGCGTACAACAAGAGCGGCATCCTCTCGCACGAGATCACGAAGGAGCACGTTCAGGACGTCGGCAAGCTCATGTTCGGCTTCACGGTCTTCTGGACGTACATCGGTTTCAGCCAGTACTTCCTCATCTGGTACGCCAACATCCCTGAGGAGGTCGTGTGGTATCAGAAGCGGATGATGAACGGCTGGGAGTACTTCAGCATCGCGCTCATCGCGGCCCACTTCATCATCCCGTTCTTCGTGCTGCTGCCCCGCTTCACGAAGCGCTTCTGGCCGATCCTGGCTACTATGTGTGTCTGGATCCTGGTGATGCACTGGTTCGATCACATGTGGCTCGCGCTGCCGACGCAGTACCTCTCCGGCGGCGACGCCTACGCAGCCGTCGAGGCGGGCAGCGAACTGATCGCGGGCCTCGGTGCCGTGGCCGCTGAAGGGGGCGGCGACGGGCACGGCGGTGGCATTGGCAGCCACAACCCGGCGGCCTCGCTCGTGCTGACCGACGTAGCGGCTTGGCTCGGCCTAGCGGGCCTCTGGCTCGGTGCCATCCTCTGGCGCAACAGCCGCCACGCCGTCACCCCCTACAACGACCCGTATTTCCACGACTCGCTGAAGTTCGAGAACGTTTAGGGCACGTCTGTGTGACGCCCCACGTGCTGCCCTCCCTTTCATTTAGGTTTCAATCCAGATTGAAAACAAGCGGATTGATGCCTCGTTGATGCTCTACCTTCAACACGTACCCTGTCATGAGCGAATTGTCCGACCTCCCGCCCATGCCCCACAAAGACGAACCACTCGGCCCTGTGGCCGAACTCGCTGCCGGTGCTGTCGCTGAGGTACGCGCCGAGGTGACGGGGGACGAGGAGGCTATGCTGGCCGCCTGGGAGCAGGGCGTCGAGCCCGAGGCCATCGAGGCCACCCAGATCGGGGCCATTGTGACGGCGACGCTGCTCGCAGTGGTCGTGCTCATAGTGACCGGAGTTTGGCTCACGACGGGCTCCGTCCAGGTTGCCCAGGGTGTCTCAGAAGACGTGAGCGAGTACGCCGAACTCCGCGACCTCCGCGCGGCTGCCATCGACAAGATTGGCGATGAGGCGTGGGGCGTCGTGTCCGAAGAGGACGACATCTACCGCATTCCCGTCGCTGAGGCTATGGCCGTCGTCGCGCAGCGCTACGAGGAGCAGCAGGCAGGCAACAGCGTCTACGTGGAACCGCCCTCGTTCTGGAGCACGCAGGATCTCATCAAGCGCGATGCCGTGGTCGCTCAGCAGCCCGGCACTGTGGTTGCAACAGCGCCCACAGCACCCGCATCTGTTCCTGACATCAACGAGGCAGTCACGCCGCTCGGTCCCGACGAACTCACCGCCGACACCCCATAGGTAGCGCATCGTATGCGTCATGTGCCCCGCCTCATTGCCCTGATGGTGACTGCGACCACACTGTGGCTCGCGGGAGGGACGCTTGTTGGACTTGGCTATCTCTCGGCAGACACCGCGCAGGCGCAGGCGCGCTTCCCGCAGGTGACGCAAGGCGCTGCGGCCGCCCCGCTCGGACAGAACCGGCCTGCCTCGGCAGAGACAATGCCGGACGTCTTCGAAGAGGTCGGCATCACGGAGCGTCTTGGCGAATCGGTCCCGCTCGATATCCCGATGACGACGCACACCGGCGAGACGGTCACGCTGCGCGACTACCTCGGGACAGGCAAGCCAGTCGTGCTCGCGTTCGTGTACCACACGTGCCCAATGCTGTGCAGCCTCATCCTTGATGGGCTCTCCGCGAGCATTGAGGGCACCGACCTCCAGCCTGGCACCGACTACGAAGTGCTCGCGCTCTCGTTCGACACGCGTGACACGCCCGCGGACGCGGCCGCTGCGCGGGAGAAGTACCTCGCGCAGACCGACCAGGCTGGGCTCGCCGAGGGGTGGCACTTCCTCACGGCCAGCGAAGAGGCCATCGGACGCATCACCCGCGCGACAGGCTTCGGCTTCAAGTGGGACCAGCGCCAGCAGGAGTACGCCCACAACGCCGCGCTCATCTTCCTCAGCCCAGACGGGACGATCACCCGGTACCTCTACGGCATCGAGTTTCCGCCAGACACCTACCGCAAGGCGATTCTGGAGGCGGGTGAAGGTACCGTGGGGAGCACACTCGACCGGATCCTGCTATTCTGCTTCGTGTACGATCCCGCCGCCAATTCGTATGTGATCCATGCGCTCAACGTGATGAAAATTGGCGGTTTGCTGACCCTCGTGTTGGTTGGCACGCTGTTGGTGTTCTACTGGCGCCGCGAGCGCCGAGGCACCACCGACGAACGCTGGGCGGACGCCCTGAGCCGCGGTATCCCCGATGGCGGCACGCCCCAACCGACTTCCTGACCCCACCCTCACGCTCGCTGCTTTATGTCGCAGATTTACGAGGCCATCCGGAGCTTCTGGCTCCCTGAACAGGCATCGACGACGGCCCATGTCATCGACGCGCCGTTCATGTTCATCCTGATTACGAGCACCATCATGCTCATCGGGGTGACGGCCTACCTGTTCTACCTCCCGTGGAAGTACCGCCGCCGCAGCGCGAGCGATGTACCCTACCCGGTGAAGGAGAACCACCTCCTCGAGTTGTCCTGGATCGTGATCCCGACGATCCTCGTCTTCATCGTGTTCTTCTGGGGCTTCAAGGCCCACGTGGACACCGTGGTGGCACCGACCGACGCCTATGAGGTGAACGTCCAGGGCAAGAAGTGGCTCTGGCAGTTCAACTACGATCACGGCAAGACGACTACAAACGAGTTGTACGTCCCGGCCAACCGTCCGGTGAAGCTCATCATGAACTCCGTGGACGTGCTGCACAGCTTCTACGTCCCGGAATTCCGCATCAAGCACGACGTGTTGCCCAACCGCTACTCGACCGTCTGGTTCGAGGCCGTCCGTGCCGACACGTTCCAGATTCTCTGCACGGAGTACTGCGGCACGGGCCACTCGGTCATGGGTGCGAAGGTGATCGCGCTCGGC
>JBCDFO010000005.1:0-42131 GCA_039177895.1 Bacteroidota bacterium | reverse complement strand
GCTGCTCGTGGCGCGCACGCGGAATGTGTAGCGTCCCGGTCGCAGCTTCGAGAACGTCACGGTCCGGTCATCTCCGACCTCGGTCCAGGCATCAACGCCCCCATCGAGGCGGTAGGCGTAGCGCAGGCCTTCGGGACGGTGGTGGTCGATGCCCGAAAACGCAACGGTGACCTGCTGAGCCGAAGCGGGAATGCGCACCGAAGGCGTCTCGACAGCCGTCCGCGCTCGTACCTCGCCATCGACCTCCACGGAGGTGATCAGCACGGTTGGCGGAGGCCCCGTCGTGCGAACCCGCTCGGGCACGAACCCCGCGACGCTGGCCTGTCCGCCTACCCACAGCGCGTCCGCATACGGACTGCATGTCCCGAAGTAATGGGAGAGTGCCGGGAGCATATCGGTCGTGCTGAAGCGCGCAAACCGACCCTCAGTCGGGTCCAGCATAGACAGACCCGCGCCGGTGTTCATCCAAAGCATGCCTCGTGCGTCCCGCTGGATGCAGCTGACGGCCCGGTGGGGCAGCCCGTCGTCTTCGCCGAAGCGCTGCACGTCCTCTTCAGGAGTCACGCGATAGAGGCCGTCGAGCGCCCCTACCCAGAGCGTGCCGTCAGGCGTCGTCTCCAGGGTCGCGACGCGCGCCAGCGTCATCGCTCGCCCAGCCTCCGTGCTGTCCCGGCCATAGGGCTCGACGCGAGAGAGGTCGGGAGGTATGCGGAGCACCCCGGCCCCGAGTGTGCCGACCAGCACGCTCCCGTCCGGTAGCTCCTCGAGCGCGTACGTCTGGTCGGTAAGTAGCGTCTCCGGCGCAGGACTCCCCGTACTGAAGCACTGGGAGGTTGCCCGGTCAGCTGCGACTACGCACACGCCGCTACCGGACGTGGTGACCCACAGGCGGTCGCGGCGGTCGAGCAACAGCCCAAAGACCATGGGGCTGGTAGGGAGGAGGGTGCTATCGAGCGGCGTCCATGTGCGCTCTCGGCCGAAGTAACCGACGCCGCCCGTTTCGAGGCCAACCCACACGCCGCCCTCCTGGTCGGGAGCGAAGGCACGAACGGTCCCGGCTACCTGCACGTCGCTCGGGGTCCAGGGGCGGGCTGAGGGATACGCTCCCTCGATAGCGCCGGTCTGGTCGAGCGAGTAGAACCCCTCGGCCGTCCCAATCCACAGCGACCCATCGGGTGCCCCTTCGAGAGCGGTAACCATAGGTGCGATGTCGGTCGGGGCAGGCGCGGTGACAAACGGGGACGGATCGAGCAGGCGTACCAGCCCGTTCCAGGTCGCTACCCAGAGGATGCCGCTCGCATCCGTGAAGACGGCCGCCACCTTGCTACTCGGCAGGCCGTAGGCATCGGCCGGCGTAGCCAAGATGTGGTCGAGCAGGGTGAGCGTCGTCCCGTCTAGCTGGAGCAGCCCGCCCTCCCAGGTTCCGACCCATAGGGTACCGTCCTCCGCTTCGGCGATGCTCGTCACGTGCAATGCCTCCGGGGGAATCGTCACGCGCTGGAGGGTGCCCTCCGGCTGGAGCAGGTGGAGGCCGTCTCCAAACGTACCCACGAGCAGGGACCCATCGCGGCGGACGTGAAGTGCAAGCACCGATTTTTTCGTCTCCACCGTCTGTACGATCTCCCCGGCCACGATGCGCTGGAAACCCGTTCCCGTCCCGACCCAGAGAGCCCGGGTTTCCGGCTCCCTTTCTAGTTTTGTGGCGGCATCGTACAGAAGCCCGTCGTCCTGGGTGTATGTCTGCACGACACCCAGCCCAGGGTCGTACAGGTCGAGCCCGAACTCGTGACCAATCCAGAGCAGGTCATCCGGTGCAGCTTCGAGGAGGGATGACTCTGAGGCTTCGGACCGGTAGGCATCGTGGACGAACGCTCCTGTGGTGGGGTCATAGCGCTGGACCCCGTGCGGCGTCCCCGCCCAGAGCGTCCCGGTCGCGTCGACGAGGTACGGGTTGCCCCAGATGTAGTCGGTAGCTGGAGAGGTAGGATTGTCGGGATCGTACAGGTGACAGTCGAACGTTACTCCGTCGAAGCGGCAGAGCCCGTTGAGCGTGCTGACCCAGAGGAATCCGTTGGCATCCTCAATCACCCCCGTCACCGCTACGTTGGGGAGGCCATCCTCGACGCCGTAGCGTTGGAACGCCTGCGCCGATACCGGCACGGTCGTGCTGAGCCCTAGTACAGCCAGGAGGCTCCAGAGCCCCAGGCAGACGAAGCGAGGGAGAGGGGGACGACGCGCGGGCATGGGTGAGGGGTATGGGCGAGCCAGCGACGAGCGTAAAAATAGCGGTCGGCTCGCGCGAGTGCACCGGCTAACGCCTATCCTTTTCGACGTGCCCCATGCGGCGTGTCGTCAGCGTGGGCTGTGCCGGAGCGGCGGGTCCTACTCCGCACGCAGCACCCGCGCCGGATCGGCCGAGGCAGCGCGGTAGGTGCGCACGCCCACCGTCGCCAGCGCTAGTGCTAGCGACGCACCCAGTCCGAGTGCGAAGAGCCCCGGCCCGAGGTCGATGCGGTAGGCGAAGTCGGCGAGCCAGGCCCGGAGCATGAGGAACGCGAGGGGGGAGGCCACGGCGAAGCCGAGCAGCACCAGCACCACGAACTCGCGGGTGAACCGCGCCACGATGTGCCCCGTGCTCGCGCCGAGCACCTTGCGCACGCCGACCTCCTTCGCCCGCCGCGCTGTCGTGTAGCTCACGAGCCCGAAGAGCCCGATGCACCCGATGAGGATGGCGACGAGCGCAAACGCATTGATGATGCGCTGAAACGCCTCCTCGCCCTCGTAGAACTCCGCGATGGTGTCGTCCAGGAACTCGTAGCTGTAGACGAACGCCGGGAAGGTGTCGCCCCACGCGGCTTCGAGGACCTCCAGCGCCTCGACGCGCTGGTTCATCTGGATGCGCGCCGCGCCCACGTAGGCGTAGTCCGGGGCGACCGCGATCACGGTCGGGCTGATCTCCTGGTGGAGCGAGTTGGTGTTGAAGTCGCGCACGACGCCCGTCACCACGCCCTCCCAGTTCCACATGTCCAGCGGCGTGTCGAGCGCCTCGGCTGGGTTTTCGTAGCCCATCAACTCCGCGAGCGCCTCGTTGATGATGATGCTGGAGCTGTCGCCGCGCACGAAGTCGCGCCCAGCCACGAGGGGCATCCGGTAGGTCTTGAGGTAGTCCTCCTCGACGAGCTTGATCTGCGCGTTGTTCTCGATGCGCGTGGTGTCTTTCTCGTAGTGGAAGTTGCCTGCCCACGTGCTGCCGGACGTCGCGCCCGAGTTGGAGAACGTGACCTGCTCGATGGCGCTGTGCGCTTCGAGGCGGGTGGCGAGCGTGGCGAGGTCCACCGTGTTGTCCGGCACCTCGAACTCGATGACGGCGCTCGTGTCGTAGCCAAGCGGCGCGGAGCGGAGGTACTGCGTCTGGTAGACCGCCGCGAGCGTCCCGATGATGAGGATCTGCGAGATGGCGAACTGCACCACCACCAGGCCCCGGCGTACCGAGAGGAACCCGCCAGGCGCGTTGACCTGGCCCTTGACGACCTCGCTCGCGCGCAGCCGACTCATCAGCCACGCCGGGTAGAGGCCCGAGGCGAGCGTGAGGAGCGCGCCCGCGCCGAGCACGAACGCCAGGAGCACCGGGTCGGTGAACGGGTTGACGACCACGCTCTCGCCGAAGAAGTCGCGGATGAGGAGGCGCACGGGATTGGCCAGCAGCAGCGCCAGCACGAGGGCGATGGTGGTCAGGAACGCCGTCTCCGTCATGAAGTAGCCCCGGATCTCGCGCGGCGTGCCACCGAGCGCCTTGCGCACGCCCACCTCCTTCGCCCGCCGGAAGACGAGCGTCGTGTTGAGGTTGACGAAGTTGATGCACGCCGTGAGCAGCAGCAGAAGGCCGATCAGCCCGAGCGTGTACATCTCGCCGGGCGTGATGATGCCGCCGTACTCGCTGCCGAAGCGGTCGTCGAAGTGCATCGCCGTGAGCGGCTGGAGGAAGTACGTCAGCTCGGCGTCCTCCTCCGGCTCGAAGTGGCGCTCGACGAAGTCGACGAGCTTGGCGTTCACCGTTTCTGGATCGACGCCCTCGGGGAGCCGCACATAGGTCTGCACGGCCGACGAGACACTGCCCCAGTTGTCGTTGATGCGCGTGTGCTCCTCGCCAAGGTTGGCCGAGATGAGACCTTCCATGGGCAGCGAACTCGTCTCGATGGGGTCGGTCACGACGCCGGTCACCCTGAGATCGAAGGCGTTGTCGAAGGTGACGAGACGGCCCAGCACGTCGGCAGGCACGGCGTCGTCGCCGAAGTACTTCGCCACAAGCGTCTCCGAGAGCACGATCGTGTAGGGCCCGTCGAGCGCGGTCGTGCGGTCGCCCGCAAGCCAATCGTAGGCGAAGAGGTCGAAGAAGCCGGGCTGCACGACAGCCATAGTCCCCTGCTCGCGAAAGCGCGCCACCTCTCCGTCCTCCTGCTCGACGGCAATCACGGGCCGCCCGAAGTTGCGGTCGATGAGGACCACGAGGTCGGCCTCCGGGATCTCCTCACGAAACGCCTCTGCAAACGGGTAGGCGATGCCGCGCTGGTGGCTCGTGTTGCCGAACTCGATGTTCTGGTGAACGATCCGGAACGTCCGCTCGGCGTTCGGGTGGTGCTGGTCGAAGCTCGCCTCGTAGCGGAGCTTCTGGAAGATGAGCGTCGCGCAGAGCAGCCCGAGCGTGAGGCCGAGCAGGTTGACGAGCGTGTGGGTCTTGGTGCGACGAAACGCGCGGAGGCTCGTCTTGAGGTAGTGCGAGAGCATGGGCAAGGCGTAGCAAGAGGATGCCGCGCCCTACGGGACCGCCGCTGGGATGTTACCCTTCACGTGCCTCGCGTTCTGCATGCGCCGTAGCACCAAGAGCAGACGACGGCCCCACAAACGCACACCGGGCGATACTGGGGCGTGCACAGCTCCCGGTATCGCCCGATGCGTCGACAAGGCAACGGAGCAGCTTTAGTCGTACGTGGCCTCCTGCATCTTGAAGACCGGCACGGCGGCGGCGGCCCCGAGGAACGTCGCCACGAGATAGACCCACAGACCGCCGAGCGTCGAGCCGTCGCCTGCGATGGCGTCCACCAGGATCGGACCGATGGCGACGGCTGGGTTGAACGCGCCGCCTGAGATCGGCCCCGCCGCGAACGCGCCCACGAGCACGGTGAAGCCAATGGCGAGGCCGAAGTAGCTGTTGCCCTCGGTGCCCTTCGACGCCGCCACGTTGAAGATGACCAGCATCAGCGCGAACGTGAAGAGGAACTCCATCAAGAAGAAGCCAGCCAGTGAGGTCTCCGTCCCTGGGGCGACTTTGAGGGTGGTGCCAAGGATGATGCTCACGACGAACGCCGCCACGAACGCGCCGGCGATCTGCGCGATCATGTAGGGGGCGAGGTCCTTGGCGGGCACCTTGCCTGCCAGGAAGAGGCCGAGCGTGACGGCGGGGTTGTAGTGGGCCCCCGAGACGTGGCCGCCCATGTAGACCATCACCATCAGCACGCTGCCGATGGCAAGTGGCGCGAACTGCGTACCGCCGAGCACGGTCAGGCCGATGGTGAGAACGAGGAAGAAGGTGCCGATGAATTCGGTGAGGTAGGCGCGCATAGGAGAAACCAGGATGGTGGAGTGGGGAACATTCCAAGCTAGCGGGGCCGAGAACAATGCGACCGTGAAATCGGCCGCAACCGTCAGGAAATCCGTACCCTGCTCGGCGCAACACAAGCAAGACCGCGACGGCGATGCTGTGCGTGACGCGACCCGTCTGCTCTTCCGATCTTGCAGCCTCACTTCGCCCTCGCCTGACTCATGCGCTTCGCTCTCCTCGCGCTCCTCGCCCCGCTCACGATTGGGGCGCTCCCGCTCACTACGCATGCGCAGTCGCTCGCGGATCTGGCCTCGCAGGCGTCCGACCGCGCCGAAGCCTTCACGCTCGGCACGACCGCCGGGGGCCGTACCCTCGACGCCGTCGCGATTGGCGCTGGCGACCGCGACGAGAAGCCCGCGCTGCTCGTCCTCGGCGGCGTCGAGCACGACGACCGCGCGAGCGCAGACGCCGCCCGTGCCTTCGCCCGGTTCCTGATCGAGAGCGAGGCCGACTCCGTCCGCGCGCTCCTCGACCGAGCGACGGTCTACGTCGTCCCTGCACTCGCGCTCGACGCCCACGCCCGCGCCGACGGCCTGCCGGGCAACGCAGCAACCGACGACGCCGACCGCGATGGGCTCACCGACGAAGACGGCCCCGACGACCTCGACGGCGACGGCGTGCTCCGCTGGATGCGCGTGGAGCACCCCGCCGGGATCTTCGCCGACCCGGACGATACAGACGCCGAGCCGCTCCTGCTGCGCGAGGTGGACGACGCTGCCGGCGACGTAGGCCGCTGGCTCCTCCGCCCCGAGGGCCGGGACGACGACGGCGACGGCATGGGCGACCCGCACCACATCAACGAGGACGGCGTGGGCGGCACGTGGCTCGCGCGCAACACGACCTACGACCACGCGCCCTATACCGACAAGCACGGCCGCCACCCAATGGAGGCCCCGGCGCTCCGCGCGCTCGCCGACTTCGTCTTCGCGCGCCCCAACATCGTCGCGGTCTACACCTTCTCGCGGGTGGACAACCTCCACTACTTCGCCGACATCGCCGCTCCGAAGCGCCTCGACCGCCGCTTCGCCCCCGACTCGCTCGCCCACGAGGCGACGACGGACGCCCTCGGCGACCTCGCCCGCTACACCGGCACCGGCGAAGAGCCGCCTGGCCACCTGCCGAGTTGGGCCTACTACCACCTCGGCCGCTTCAGCTTCGCCGCCCCCGCCTGGGTGTTCCCCCCCGCCGACTCGACCGACACCACGGACACGCCCAGCCGCCACGACCTCGACCGCCGCGCGCTGGCCTACCTCCGCGCCAACGATCCCGACGCCGTCCTCGACTGGACCGAGGTCGAGCACCCCGACTTGCCCAACCGCACCGTCGAGATCGGCGGTCCGGCTCCGTTCGCGCTCACCACGCCGCCCGCCGACAGTGTTGCAGCCGTGAACGCTAACGCGACGGCGCTCCTGTTTGCGCTCGCTGAGCGGCTCCCACAGCTGGAGGTCACGGCCCGCGCCGAGCCGCTCGGGCGCGGCGTCCACCGCGTCACGCTCACCCTCCGCAACGGGGGCGACCTGCCGACCCACGCCGTGGCCGGCCGCCTCGTACAAGCGCAACAGCCGATCCTGATCGAAACGGACCTCGATGATGGGCAGACGCTCGCGGCCGGCCGGCCGAAGCAGCAGCTCACGGCCCCGATCCCCGGCGGCGGCACCGCCGAAGCCGAGATGCTGATCGTGGGCCGTGGCACGGTGACGATCACCGTCGGCTCGCCCTCCGCCGGGACGCAGACCGTCACGCTCGACCTCGATTGATTTTTATTCCCATGTCATCCTGAGCGAGCGAAGCGAGTCGAAGGATCTGCGGGCCAGCTTCCAGGCCACAATCCTCGGCATCAAGGCGCGACATAGATCCTTCGACTGCGCAGCCGCCGGCTGCTTCGCTCAGGATGACAGGTTTTCCCTGATGGCTATGACTCCAATGCCACGCCTCTTCCTTCCTCTCCTCGCCGCGCTCCTCATGATCCTCGCGCTGCCCGCGCAGGCGCAGCGACCTCAGGCGGCACCGTCTGCCTACAAGGCCCTCGGCGCCCCGAATACTCCGCAAGTCGAGGTTGCGTGGAACCGCTACTACGACCACGCGGGCGTGACGGCCATCCTCCAGGCGCTGGAAGCGGCCTACCCGGATCTCGCCACGGTCGAGTCGATCGGGCAGTCGCACGAGGGCCGCGACCTGTGGGTCATGACCATCACCGACCCCGCGACAGGCGCGCACGACACCAAGCCCGCCATGTTCATCGACGCGGGTATCCATGCTAACGAGATCCAGACCGTCGAGGTGGCGCTCTACACGGCGTGGTACCTCCTCGAAAGCCACGCCACCAACGCCTGGATCCAGGACCTCCTGCGCACCAAGACGTTCTACATCGCACCCGGCACGAGCCCCGACAGCCGCGACGCCTTCTTCAACGAGCCGAACACGGCCAACACGCCGCGCACAGGCCAGGTGCCGCTCGACAGCGACGGCGACGGCCTCACCGACGAGGACCCGCCCGACGACCTCGACGGCGACGGCCACATCACGATGATGCGCCGCGAAATGCCCGGTGGCCGCTGGAAGACGCACCCCGACGACGACCGCCTGATGGTCTTCTGCGAGATCGACGAGGCCTGCGGCTGGGAGGTCTGGTTCACCGAGGGCTACGACAACGACGGCGACGGCGTCCTCAACGAGGACGGCGACGGCTACTACGACCCCAACCGCAACTGGGGCTGGGGCTGGGCCCCGAACTACACCCAGCGCGGCTCGCACCACTACCCCTTCAGCCTCCCCGAGACGCGCGCCGTCGCCGACTTCATCAAGGCGCACCCCAACATCCTCGGCGGACAGAGCTACCACAACACGGGCGGCATGATCCTCCGCGGGCCCGGCGTCGAGGGCGACCCGACGTACCGCAGCGACGACGCTGTCATGCAGCGCATCGCGGAGGTTGGCGAGCGGATGCTGCCCGGCTACGAGTCGCTCGTGATCTGGGACGACCTCTACACCGTCTACGGCGGCGAGACTGACTGGATGTACTACCACGAGGGTATCCTCCCCTTCACCAACGAGCTGTTCACGCCCTACAACCTCTTCCGCACCGAGAGCGAGGGTGGCTTCTTCGGCGCGATGGCTGACTTCTACCGCTTCGACGAGTTGCTGCTCTTCGGCGAGGGCATCGTGCCGTGGACGGAGGTCGAGCATCCCGACTGGGGGACCGTCGAGGTCGGCGGGATGAAGAAGACGTTCCGCCGCATGCCGCCGTCGTTCCTCCTCGAAGAAGAGGCGCACCGCAACATGGCGTTCACGCTGCTCCACGCCTACGAGCTGCCCGTGCTGGAGGTCGTGGACGTGGAGACGAAGGCCCTCGGCGGTGGGCTCACCGAGGTGACCGCCACCATCGTCAACCGCCGCACGATTCCGACGCGGCTGGAGGTCGACACCGAGCACGGCCTCACGCGCCCCGACTGGGTCACGCTCTCCGGCGCGGAGGTGCTCGCCTCCGGCGTGAAGCGCAGCCGCCTCGATGATGTGTTCGCCCCACAGGCCGCGCGTCCCGAGCGCGTGAGCGTGGAGGCCGTGCCCGGCCACAGTGCCGTGACCGTCGCCTGGATCGTACGCGGCAGCGGCCCCTACACGGTGACGGTGGACTCGCAGAAGGGCGGCCGCGCGACGATGCGGAGCGACGGGTAGTCCTGGATTCGTTTGGCAGTACGCCTGTGTGTGGTTATGCTGAGGCTCCCTCAGCCAACGCCTGCCATGCGCTCCTTCCTCCTCGCCCTGCTCGTCTTTCCCAGTCTAGCTGCGGCTCAGCTACCCAACACAGTCCTGGACATCGCAGGCCTCCAGTTCGACGCGCTGGCGACCACCAGCTTTGGCGCGCAGTTGGAGAACGAGGTGCCCTTCGGCCCCTATCCTCTCGTCCAAGCCATCCACGCGGGCGAGGCGTCCGATAGCCTCGACGGCTGCGAGCCGTTCGTCAACGCGGAAGAGGTTGCCGGTGGGGTGGCGCTCGTCGAGCGAGGCACGTGCCTGTTCACCGTGAAGGCCACGAACGCGGCGGCGGCGGGGGCCGTGGCGATGATCGTCTATCAGGACGACCGCAACAGGCCCGAGGACACGACGCTCGTGCGCATGGAAGGGGCGTGCACCGCAGAGATCTGCTCGGCCCCGGCGCTCTTCATCGCGCGCAGCACGTACAACAGCATCCTCGATCTGCCAGACACGGACCTGGAGGTCGTCATGACCCCGGAGCTTTCGCCGTCGGTAGGGGTGGTCTCCACGGGGTTCTCGAGTCTGCCGGTCTATGACCATGGCTTCTTCGGCACCACGCCCGAGAACGGCTACGCGCCTGTGGCGGACGAGTCGCCGTTTACCTACAACGGGTTCAATCCGCTCTCTGTCGGCACGGTGCTCGTCGCAGTAGGCGACGACGTCGCGGGAAGCCCGTATGCGCCTGTCTCGGACTTCGTCCGCACCAGCATTGTGACGCCAGCAGACGGGGGCATCTACGATTCGGCCGTGTTGGCCACGTTCAGGTCTGCGCGCCTTGGTGTCCAGGTCGAGAGCCTGGTCCAGGCAAGCATGAACCTCCCTGGCGTCTTCGTGTTCGAACTCCGCGCCTCTAGCACGACCGGGGTCGCAATCGAGGATGTGCACCTGGGACTCTTTGCTGACTGGGACGTAGTGGACGATGCGGGCGATACCCCTGCCGACGACCTCGGCGGCTTCGATGAAGAGTTGGAGATGGCGTATGTCTTCGATGCGGATGAGGTGCAATACTATGGCATACTGCCCATCTTCTCGCGGTACCTCTACCCCGATTCAAACCTCTCGGGCTACACCACCGAGTCGGACGGGAGTGAGCAAAGCCTCCTCACGGCGCTCCGCTCTGCGATACCACCCACCGGGGTCGAGACGCAGCGGGCAGTCGTGGTCGGTCAGGGTCCGTACACGCTCCCGGCCGATGGGACGTCGGTAGTCCAAGCGTTTGCCCTCGTTGCGGGCGCGGAAGAGGGGGAGTTGTTCAACCAAGCATGGTTTCTATTCTCGTCGTGCTGGATCTACGGGCGAGCCTGCAGCACCGAGACCACCACTGCAGCGGGTACCTACCGCCTCGCAACGGTCTACCCCAACCCCGTCACAACCACGGCCCGCGTCGGCTTCGAACTGCCCGTCGCGGAGGCGGCCCGTGTTGAGGTGTTCGACCTGCTCGGACGACGCGTGGCGACGCTCACAGACGACCTGCGCGTCGCTGGCGGGCACACCGTCACGCTGGACGCTACGGGCCTGCCCAGCGGCGTCTACCTGGTGCGGCTCTCGACGCCGCGCGCGACCCTCACCGAGCGCATCACCGTCGTGCGCTGAGGAGATGGCCGGTGACCGTCTGAAGAGCTAGCGGAGCGGCTAACGAGTAAGCGCCGCCCGGGTCTCCAGGAACGCCACGATGGTGTCCCAAAAGACGGTCAGGTCAGGCGGGCAATCGTTGTGATTGCAATCCATCGGCACGAACTCGGCCTGGGGAGATCCATCGGCCAGGGTGCGCCCGTGGTGGGGCGGGATGATGGTGTCGACCTCCCCGTGGAAGACGAGGACAGGCTGCTCGAACGCGCGCAGGTTCTCAGCGCAGTCGAACCGGTCACGCACGAGCAGCGACGGGAGGAGCATCCCTGACGCCATGGCGGGGAGGTCGGTGAACGTCGATTGGAGGACGAGCGCGCGGCCCGGACGGCGCACCGCGAGGTCGCAGGCGACCGCGCCGCCCAGCGAGCGCCCGAGGAACACGATGGCCTCGGCGTTCACGTCCGGACGTGCGGTCACCCAGTCGTAGCCGTTCGTGTAGACCTCGATCAGCGCGGTGCGCGACGGGGAGCCGCCGGACCGTCCGTAGCCCGGAAACTCGATCAGCAGCACGCCGAAGCCCCGCGCTCGTGCTGGCTGGGCGAGGTGGAGGACGTGGTCGATCAGTTCCGCGTTACCGTGCGCGTAGACGATGACCGGATACGGCCCGCTTGTCTCGGCCGTCGGCGGGAGCAGCCACGCCTCGACGGAATCCGTGCCCGTCTCGATCCAGATCACAGTCGTGGCGGCGTCTAGGACTGGCTCGAAGGGCTCGATGAACTGACCTGGGAAAACGAGCGCACGCTGTCCCACGAAAGCGAGCGCGGCATAGGCGGCATACAGGACGCCCGTCCCGACGAGGACGCGCCGTACGAAGCGCAAGAGGCTCCGGTTGGCTGATTCTGCTGCCATACCAGGGAAGAGACTGGATACAAGCTGGCTGCGCGGACAAATAAACGCGGCGAGGGTATACCAACGCGCTTCGCCTCCATCGTCCCCGGGAGCTGTGACAAAGGCTGTGCCTTGAGCGTCGCCTCGGCATCGACGACCACCGCTTTGAGCGAGACCGCACCCCCGAGCACCTTTTTCATTCACCTCCAAGCCATTATTATCGGTGCGTGGTTCACCTGTCCTACCTCCACGTCATGCCCAAGGCTGCTTCCATCTTCATAAGCTATCGCAAGAAAGACTTGCTTCACCTCGTTAGCCGGCTTGATAGTGACTTGGCTACTCACTACGGAGCCGATGCTGTTTTTCGAGATGAGCGCCGGCTCCTTGGAGGTGAGATCTGGCAAGAAGACCTACAGGAGCAAGCACAGGGGTGTCTGGTCATGCTGGTCGCAATAGGGCCAGCTTGGCGAACGGCTCAGATTGAAGAGGGACCGAAAGAGGGTAGGCGGCGTTTGGACGAGAAGGACGATTGGGTTCGGCGTGAGATCACGATCGCCCTTGAAGAGGGAAAAGTAGTCATTCCCGTCTTACTAGAACCTGGAAAACCTGAGCAAAAGACCTTCCCCTCCAGAGAATGGCTGGAGAACGTCGGACTTGGTGCCCTGAGGGACAGGCAGGCGGTCATAGTGGAAGACAGGTCTTACGAGAACGATCTCCAAGGGCTCATCAAGGCGATTAACGCTCGTACTGACGGCACGCTGGAGCCGACGCCCGCTCGTCCTGAAAAGCAGGGAGTGCTTCTAGAAAATGAGGTAGATACGGCTGCTGCGCAGGCATCCTACCTACAGTGGGTGGAAGGCATGCATGCCACGCTGGAGTTGCCAGGAGTTCGGGGTGGGACCCGGCTTCCTGTCCGGCTGGAGCAGGTTTTCGTAGCACTCCGAGGAGACCGAACTGGGACGTACGAAATCGCCCAATCGCGTGAGCTTCTAGAAGAAGACCTAGAGCAACTGCACGACGCCTACTCGGAGCTACCCGCCCAGAAGCGTCGACGGCTGAGGGCAAATCTGCTGCGTCAGAACCCCTACATGCTCTCGCTTCAGGAGAGGGACCGCCCTTCAGGCTTGCGAGACGGGGCCTTCTCGGTCCCCATCACGCTTGGCAAAGCCTTTCAGGACGAGCGGCTTCTCGTCATCCTTGGCGACCCCGGCAGTGGAAAGACCACGCTGGGTCGCTGGCTAGCCTTGAAGCTGGCCAAAGCGCTCCGCGAGAGCACGCCGGGCACTCCTGTCGAAGTCCCTGCCTTTCAGGTCAACCCAGAAACGCCGTACGACCGACGCCCCGTCAACCTAGGTCCAGCCCGCCTTCCCATTTTGGTTCGGGTGGCCAAGTTTGCTCAAGCCATAGCCCGGGCTAAGGAGGAGGGGACCACCATCACGCTGGTCGAATGGCTCGCTGATATAAGCTGGAACGAACGCCCGCCAACGTGTGGAGAACGAATCCCAAAGGCTGCGCTCGATACACTGTTTCGTTCGAGCCTGAAGGAGGGGCAGGTGGTGCTCATCCTAGATGGCCTGGACGAGATCACGGATGCCGTAGACCGAGCCGATGTCGTCCGGGCCGTGGAGCAGTTCATTCGAGACTGGATCCCGGCAGACGCAGCCTATGCCCGTACGGTCCCTTCAGAAACGGGAGGCAACCAGTTGGTGGTCACGAGCCGCATTGCGGGGTACCACTCCTCTCCACTGACGGCCTCGGGCATGACTCATGTCACCATCGAGCCGATGCGGCGTCCTGCCGTCGAGCATTTCTGCGATGTGTGGATGCATGCGGTCACCGCGCTGACCAAGCGTGACGTGTCGCCCGCCGAACAGGCCATCGCAGCCCGCACCGCCTCCGTCGGCTTGAAGGAAGCCATCTTCGATCCAGAGCGCCCCGGCGTGGAAGAGATCGCCAGCAACCCGCTCCTGGTTACCATACTGGCATCGCTCTACCTGAAACACGGCTCCGAGCTCCCGAGCACCCGCGTGCAGTTGTATCAGAGCTCCATCGAGATGCTCATTGAGGACTGGCGCACGACGGGCCTCTCGCTTGAGGAGACCCTGTACGTGCTCGACCCACTCGCGGCCTACATCCACGGGCACTATCCGACCGGACTGGTAGAGGAGAGCGAACTCCGCGACGTAATCACGCAGCACCTCGCCGTCTATCGCGGCCTCCCCCCTCAGCTTCCTCGGCTGAAAGCCGATGTGCGACAGTTCGTCCAGACCCTCCGCGACCAAGTCGGCCTGATTGCCTCGCGGGGCGAACACCTCTACGGGTTTTTGCACCTGACCTTCCAGGAGTTCCTGGCAGGTCGCCACCTCGTCCGCAACCCACTCACGGCGGCCGATGAGATCCTGAAGCACCTGAACAACCCGCGCTGGCGCGAGCCCATTCTCCTAGCGCTCGGCCATGTTCTCTGGAAATGGCCCTCCCAACGCCGTCACGACCTGCTGGAGCGACTCCTGGCTGCCGACGATCCACTCGGGAGCTTTCTGCCGCGAACGGCCCTGGTTATTGTCGATGCGTTGGGAGAGCAAAAGAATCTGCCCGTCTCCTCGTTTCGCCTGCTTACGCGACGCCTTCTCGCGGCCTATGCCGACCGAGACACGTGGCAGCGGTTTCCAGCCTTGCAGCAACGCCTTGAGGAGGCCTTCCTCAAGCTCCGGAGGCTAGGCGATCCCGATGAAATGGACGACGTGTTCGCCGAAGCCCTGCTCGCCGAGGGGCCACCAGACACCGGAGACCTTCGCGTTGCCCTTGCCTGTGCGTCCGCCACCTTGGTCCGCGTTCATGGCTGGTTTACGCCCACGGTCGTAGCAGCGCTCAGCGAAGGACTTGCCAACGACAGCGGCACCTGGGCATGGCCGATTGAAGAGGCACTCCGCGATCTCGTCTCTCCTCCCGTGCCTCACAACGCGCCGAATGCCGTGGCACCCGATGCAGAGCTTCGTGAAGCCGAAGCCGAGCTCCGTGCGCTTGACCTAGCACCGGAGGGACCTGAGACCGGCAGACAGCGGGAAACCCTCCTGAAGAGGATTGAACGCGCTCAGGCAGAGCTTCGGCAACGCCAGGAGGAGGACCCTCGTGCGTTTGAGCAAGAGCAGCGGCGCTACCAGGCTGCCCGGGAGGCGCAAGAGCAGCAGCAACTCCGCGAGAGTTTGCAGGAACGTGCTCCACTTCCGTCTACGGACTTCACCCTCGCACGCTACCTGAGAGAAGAGCCCAGCGCCCTGGACCGCGTGAAGGGCAACTACAGGCTGCTAGCGCTGATTGCTGCCCTCAACGGAGGGTACGCAAACTGTCGCAGCATAGAAACGCAACGAGACTACGTCCGCATCGCGAACTTTCTACAGCAAGAAGACGCCGTCCGGGAGGGCATGATTGACGATAACCTCATGCAATATGCGGGACGGTTCGGGAACGACGATCTCGTCTATAGCGCCGCTGTGTACCTAGACACCGGCATGGGAGGACGTCGAACTCTTGCCAAGCAGCCTGTTGCCTTCTCGCCCGATGCCCTACACCGCTCTTCCCTCTTGGACCCTCTAATCGTTGACGCGCTCAATTCTGATAGAGCATTGTCAAGCCTACGCGAGGCTGTACGTTCATCTTTGCAGCACACCAAGACGATCCGGGATCGGGCCGATGTCTTCGTTGGTCTACTAGCCCTCGGTGTAGATGTAACCACCGAGCCAAATAATCCAGCGGTCGACAGATCACTTGTCCAACCGAGCGCCCCTGTTCTTAGCAAGGTTGACCGCGCTGCAGCATATTTGTCGGAACCCGTCTATCGGTCACTTAAAAAGATTTTTCTCCAGATCAATAATACGCCCAACGTTAAACCCGACCTATGGATTGATGTTGCTAACCTCGTCATATCATCTAATCTAGGAGAAAAAAAAGCTGCTACACATCTTAATATAACAGAATCCAAAGGATACAAAATACTCAAAAATCTTAATAATAAATCTAGATATTATGATTATTTTTCATCTATGGAATTAATATATATTTTAACTGTTGACGAATTTACAGATTATACACTTAGTGATTGTATTAATAAATTTAAAAATCCTATCGGTGCAACAACTTTAATCCAGAATATACCTAGTGCACTAAGTCTCTACCCGAGTACACTTTCTCTTAAATGGAACGTTGAGTGTATTCCTTTTAGGCATGTAGTCACCCCGGGCGAGCTACCGCTCGAAGCCTTACAAACGCTTCGCTCGCTCTCGCGCTATCTGGATAGCCAGGCTTATGGGCGTCGAGTCATTGTGGAGCTTTGCGCTGCACTTCTGGATCACGTAAGCGATAATGAGGTCCTCGTTCAGGAGATTCTGATGCAGTGGGATCAGATGCTAGGCGAACACTTGGAGGGAGCACATGGTGGCTTACGACCTCTGCGCGGGCGGCTCCATCCGGAGTATGCAAAGTGGATCGCTAAGGAACCACGTCCACACTTTCGTGCGCGTGCTTGGATCGCTGTTATCCCGTTTCTGCTAGATGACGAGCGTGAAGAGGCCATAGAGCAAGCACTCCGAAATGCTCAGAACATCGAAAACGCATACCAGAAGACCCAAGTCCTAGAGGCACTTTATCCATTAGGCTCCGACGGCAAGAAAGCGCGTATCTATCAAGACGCCCTAGCAGCCGCGTATGAAATCGAGGACCCCGACAATCGGTGTCGAGCGTTGGCTCGATTAGCTCGTCTTGAAACGGGTGCTCACCAAAGTAGCCTCTGGTGCGCGTCTTTGGAGTCTGCATCGGCCATTGAGGACGAAAGTGCGCGAGCAACCACGCTCCAACTTCTGGAACCCCATCGTCCTCGAGACCCAGAGGTCGAAGCTCAATGGAAACACGCCGTCGAAACACTCACGAATGACCGCTTGCGTGCCCGAGCAACCAACACACTCGGGCTGTTTTTTCTGCGAGAGCCTCCTCCAGGTCTTCGTGCTCTCATTGACGAGGCCCCGGATCTCTGGGCACCGTTCCTACTTTCCGCCGGGATTCGCGACGTGTTAAATCAGGTACGTGGAGACCGGGGCAACGTTGAGTTTTGGCGAGCGCTGCAAGATCGACCGGACCATCATGCTTATGTCCGAGATCTTGTTGACCTCGGTTCAGAAGAAGGACTCCCTCTCACCCTACCGGCTGCTCAGGCCATGCACGCCCTGATTGAGAGTGAGGAGGACGTGTCGGTCCGCATGCTGATGCCACTCCTTCAATCCCCTACCTCGGCTGCGCTTCCCTTTGTTCAACGGTGGATGGATTCCGACGACGAGTTTGTCGCCCAGCATGCTACGCTGATCTTTGCTGAGGAGAACCGCGACATTACAACACAAACGCTTCCCGGGTTAGTCGCGATACTTGAACACGGACCGGATCGATCAAGAGCACGAGCCCGGCTCATTTTCACCTCGCCGGTCTGGAGTGTCAATTCGACGCGCACGCCCAGACTCCGTGTCTCGCAACTAGGCTCCGACGTGGTCGAAATGGTAGCCGACTATCGGTTGTTGTACAAGCGCCGCGATATCCGTGTCAATCGGGTATTGGTTTCCATGACCGCTGACCTGCTCCACGACGATGAGGGAGACTTCAGGTCATGGACCACTCGAACGAGCGAGGGAGGTCTATCCTCGAAAATTGCTCAGGATATTTTAGGAGAAATGGTTTATCTGACGCATTGGGACTTGTGCCTTCGTGCACTCGAACAAGCCCCTGTGGAGTCGCATGTCCCCATCTTCAAGAGCTTATGCATGAGACTGTGTATCGAAGGTTTAGTAGGTGAAAATGATCGGTTGCGTCTCTGTGAGACCCTGAGCCGGATGCCTCTGGATGGGATCCAGGCGCAGACCCTCCATATAGATCTTGAGTCAGACATGGCTGACGTGCTGTGCTCACTCTCGAGCACCATCACCGACACCGCGCTCCTAGATCAACGCCTTGAGGACAAGGCGCAGCGTCTCGCTGACATCGCCCGCCAGCAAGACGACGTGATCAAACGTCTCGGTGCGATTGGAAACAAGTTTTATACCTGGTTAAATGGCTCAGACCCGGCAGCTGACTCTGCTGCCGAACGGATCACAGCCTACCCCGAGATGGTTCCTGCCCTAGTGCTTTGGCTTACTAGTCGGCTCTCCGAGAGTGTTTCCGCGCATGGTAAAGAGTGGGAATCCATCGCGGGAGCATTGCTTCGTATTACCGCACATGTGGCCCGTAGAATGCCGACTGCTTTTGTCAAGGCTGCTGATGCCCGACGGCTGGAGCCGCTGCTTGCCCGCGCCGCCATGCAACAAGCCGGTTCGTATGCACGAAGAGCGGCCATCCACCTGCTCAGCTATCTGAGAATCGCCTCCGCGCGCGGAGTCCGTGCGATGCTCTTCGCGCTGCGGGATAATCGGCACGTGCAAGAGGCCGCGCTTCAGGCCACCGAGCGATTCTTGGAGATCCGTCCTGACGCGCTTGCCCGGCTGACACAAGCGCTCTACGACGAAAGCGCCGTAGTCGCCTATGGCGCGGCCCGCATGCTCGCTTCGATCTGTCGCAACGAACGTCTAGACGCTGCCAAGCGCGAGGACGTTCTTCAAGCGCTGGCTACAGCTATGCAAGACCGCCGCGCCCAACGGGGGATTTATCGCTTTGTGGGCTCTGGCAGCAATGAGGAGAACCCTGTGCAGATCGGATACTTCGGACGGTTGGACCAGAAGTTCTACGAAGCCATCCTGGAGATCACAGGCGTGGTGGCGACGCGGGGCTCTTCGGCGCACGGTGCACTTGCGTGAGCTCCCTGACCATTCCAGGAGTAGCCCGGAACCCTCAGCTAGCGTCGCCGCACGCGGTCTCTCCAACGTCGGCGGTCTTGGGTGGGCTCAGGATCTGGGTCGTCGCTTGCGGCATCGTCCACCGTGAGGCGCGACGCAATATCCCGCGCCACTTCCGGGTCGGGGATGTCTAGCATTCCTGTGTGATCGAACCCGTACTCCTCTTCCATCTTTCTTTTCACCTCCTCGGTCGGCTCGCCCGTTCCCGCTTCCACGATGACGCCATGGTCCTCGGGATAGAACGTGCCCGACCTCTGTGCCTCCATGAACGCCTCGAGCCGGTCTGCCCGCACTGCGACGTAGGCGTAGATCGGCTCTCCGTCTAGGCTTTCACCTCGGACCAGCAGGATAGATATAGTCTTCTCGGCGATCTCGCTGCTATTTGGATCTGAGGCCATCAAACGTAGAGGAAGAGCAATCGCAAAGCGATTGGGCGTAGAGTGAAAGCAGAGCTTGGAACAAAGACGCATGCAGCAGCGCCTCAACAACTGGAGGTACTTCTGCAACATACAGGCTCATACGTACCCTGTGGAAGGTGACGGAGACATATCCTGTATCTGATCCGGGATGGGTACGCCTTTCTTCTTACTTGAACACGCTTTCCAGCGCAGTGGCACCGCCGACGGCGGGGAGCTCCAGTGCCACCGCATCCAGATCCACGATCAGTTCGGTGCCGGGCTCGGGCCAGAGCGTGAAGTCGCGGTCGCTCGCGAACACGAGCAGGCCGAGGCGCTGGCCCGCGGCGAGGATCTGGTCGTCCGGCTCCAGGTCGAACGCCACGTCCACGAACTGCCCCGGCGTGAGCGGCCGGCTCTCCGTGAGCGAGCCCTCGGCGAACGCTACGAAGTTCTGCGGGTCGGCCCAGCCGCGTGTGACGATGCCGCCGCGCGCCCGGCGTCCTGAGGTCCACGGCAGGGAGACAAGCCACACCGAGAGGTTGACGGCAGGCTCGTCCGAGGCCACACGCAGCCGGACGCGGGCCACACCGGAGAGGTGCAGCGGGGCGGCCAGCTCCGGCGTCGTGAAGAGCAGCCGGTGCTCGGTCCATTCTGCCTCTGCGAGGGCTCGCCCGTCGAAGGAGACGTTGTCGATGACGGTGGCGATGCCTTGCCCGGGGGCGTCCGTGAGGCGCAGCGTGCCTACGCCGTGCATCGCGCCCTGCGTCTCGCCAGCGGCAGGGTAGAGCGTGACGGGCGCGGCGTCGGGGTTGGGGTAGTCTGCGTACGGCGTCGGGTCGGAGCGCTCCCCGCCCTCGCGGACGATCCAGGCCTTCGGATCGTCCTCAACGCCGTTCTCGATGCCGTAGAGGTAGCGGCTGAACCAGCGGTTCATGCGCTCCAGCGGGGGCCGCCCGTCGCTGTGACCACCCTGGGAGTAGTACACCTGCACCGGCACGCCGCGCGCCTTGAGCGCCTCGGTGATGCGGAAGCTGTGCAGCGGCATCACGTTCCAGTCGTTGAAGGCGTGGCCCATGAGCGTGGCGGCCCGGACGCCGTCGATGGCGTTGAGGTAGTCACGGCCCGCCCAGAAGGCGTTGTAGTCGCCCGTCAGGCGGTCGCGGCCCTCGGCCATCTCGGCGTCGCGGACGGTGGCGTCGCAGTAGGCGCGGCGGTCAGAGTCGCGCGAGTGGATGAAGTCGTAGAGCACGTCGATGTCCTCGCCGAGGTAGCCGCCGGGGTGGCGGACGAGGCCGTAGGAGCGGTAGTAGTGGTAGTACGACGTGTTCGGCGCGATGGGGATGATGGCTTCCAGGCCCTCGACGCCCGTGGTGGCCGCCGCGAGTGGCAGCGTGCCGTTATACGACGTGCCCGTCATGCCCACCTTGCCCGTACTCCAGTCAGCCGCGACGGCCTCACCGCCCTCGGGCTGCGTGAAGCCTGGCGCGCGCCCGTTGAGCCAGTCGATCACCGCTTTCGGCGCGAGCGACTCGTTCGGGCCGCCGACCGTGGGGCAACCTTCCGAGAGCCCCGTCCCGGGCGACGACGAGTGGACGACCGCGAACCCGCGCGGTACCCACGTGTCGATCTGGCTCCGCGCGATGCCGGGCACCACCCGGAGTGCCACGTCGGGCCCTACGGTGCGCGGCGGCGGCGTCTCGCCGATCTCGTGCTGGACGTCCCAGAAGAGCCCCGGCGCGAACCCGGCCGTGCCCGCGAAATACGGGCTTGTCTCGTAGACCACCGGCACCTTCAGCCCCTCCGTCTCGGTCTGTGCGGGCCGCACGACGGCTACGTGTATCCGGTCCATCGCGCCGTCGCCGTCCGAGTCGAACTCGGTTTCGACCCACAACTCCTCGCGGATCCAGGCGTCTGCGTCCTCGAACGCAGGGACTACCTGCGCCTGCCCGTCTTCGAATCGAGGCCCGGCTTGGCCGTGGACGAGGGGCCCTCCTCCGAGGACCAGGGCAAAGGCGAAGGCGAGGGCACGGTGCATGGGTAACAGGCGGCTTCCGGAGACGAGACGGACGTCCAACCTACGCCCTCACGTGGCCGCGGTGCCTGCCACCGATGGTGCCTACCCGTCCACGACGCCCCGTTGCGTTCCAGAGACACAGGGACCAAGGACGAATGACCGAGAATTAAAACGCCAGCAAGTCGCGTGCGGCGGCAATCACGTCCTCGTCCTGCGGGAGCACGGCCTTCTCCAGCGCGTCGGCGTACGGGATCGAGCTCCAGGCCCCGGCCACGCGGCGCACGGGCGCGTCGAGGTGGCCGAAGCTGCGGTCGGCGATCTGCGCGGCGATCTCGGCGCCGAAGCCCATGAACTCGTGGTCCTCGTAGGCGACGAGCACGCGGTTGGTCTTCTGCACCGAGGCAAAGATCGTCTCCATGTCGAGCGGGAGGATCGTGCGCAGGTCGATGACCTCCACCGAGACGCCATCCTGCTTCTCGAGTGCCTTCGCGGCATTGAGGGCCTTGTAGACCAGCGCGCCGTAGGTCACGATGGTCAGGTCGGTGCCTTCGCGGGCAAAGGCGGCCTTGCCGAACGGGACGAGGTAGTTGGCGTCGGGCTCGGGGCGTCGGGCGGGCCCCTGGCGGTAGAGCGCCTTGTGTTCCAGGAAGAGCACCGGGTCCTCCATGCGGATGGCCGTTTTTAAGAGCCCCTTCGCGTCGGCCGCGTTCGAGGGAAAGGCGATCTGGAAGCCGGGCATGTGGCCGAAGATGGCCTCGATGTTCTGGCTGTGGCAGAGGCCGCCGTGGATGTAGCCGCCGACGGGCACGCGGATGACCATCGGGCAGGCCCACGCGTTGTTCGAGCGGTAGCGCAGCGAAGCGACCTGGTTGCGGAGCGGCTGCATCGCAGGCCAGATGTAGTCGCCGAACTGGATCTCGACGACCGGCTTGAAGCCCGCGCACGAGAGGCCGACGGCGCTGCCGATGATCGAGTGCTCGGCGAGCGGGCTGTTGAAGCAGCGGTCCGGGCCGTGCTTGGCGGTGAGACCGCGAGTCGCGGTGAAGACCCCGCCCTTGCCACCGGCCACGTCCTCGCCGTAGACCAGCACGCGCTCGTCGCGCGCCATCTCCTCGTCAAGCGCGTGGTTGATGGCATCCACCATCACGATCAGTTCGCCACTCGGCTCGCTAGCCTCGTAGGTCAGCCCGAGGTCGGCGTCCGACACCACGAACTGCGTGGCGGTCGAGGCATCCGCGATCGGCTGCTGCTCGGCCCACCGCGCAGCCTGCTCAACGGTGTCTTTGACTTCGGCACGGATGCTCTCGAGGTCGCTCTCGGTGAGCACGCCCGCCTCGACCAGTCGCCGCTCGAAGCGGAGGATCGGGTCGCGCTGCTGGTCGGCGACGAGTTCGTCGGCGGGGCGGTACTTCTTATGGTCGTCCGAGGACGAGTGGGGGAGCAGGCGCACCACGTCGGCGTAGAGTGCGACGGGGCCGAGGCCTGCACGGAGGTGCTCCGTGGCGGCTTTCGCAACGGCGAAGACGGTGAAGAAATCGGTGCCATCGTAGCGGGCGCGCGTCAGGCCGGTGTAGCCGCCGAGGAGCGGGTAGATCGAGCCGCCTGCGGTCTGCTCGCGGACGGGGACCGAGATCGCGTAGCCGTTGTCCTGGATGTGGAAGAGCGCGGGGGCCTGCGCGCGGCTGGCCCAGTTGAGCGCCTCGTGGAACGCGCCCTGGCTCGTCGAGCCCTCGCCACCGGAGATGTAGGTGACGGCGTCGGTGCCCTGCCGCTGGCTCGCAAGCGCGAAGCCGACGCCGGGTAGGAACTGCGCACCCACCGACGACGACGTGCTGAAGATCTGGAGGTCGCGGTGGCCGAAGTGCTCGGGCATCTGCCGCCCGCCGCTGAACGGGTCCGCCGCCCGCCCGTGGTGCGCCAGCAGGACCTCGCGCGGCGTGACGCCGATGGCGAGTGACGTGGCGAGGTCGCGGTAGTACATCATGAACCAGTCGTGCCCGCCGCGCAGGTGCAGGCCGAGGCCGATCTGGGCCGCCTCATGACCCGATGCGCCGATGTGGAAGAAGCCCTTCCCCTGCTTAAGGAGCGTCAGCATCTTCTCATCCAGGCGACGCGAGAGGCGCATCGTGCGCAGCACCGCGCGGAGGTCGTCCGCGGCGAAGTCCTTCGGGCCGACCGGCGTCACGTCGAGGTCGCCGTGGTAGCCGAGGAGGACGGCCTGGCCATTGAGGCCTTCGGCGGCCTCTGGAAGCGCTTTTTGTGCGAGGGGAAGCAGGTCGTCGGCGGGAGGCTGCATGGGGGACAGGGCTGGGCCGAGAGACGGGTCGGCCGGTGGCTGGGAACCAGAAGGGACCACGCGCGGATCGCAACAACCTAGCCGTCCGGGGAGGCGGGATGACGGCATGCGGCGCTGGGAATGCGGATCGAACACGCGGCCCTCAGTATACGGGCAACCGTTCCCTGCGATTCCGCGGCCGATACGATCGTTCGGTAAAAAACTGAAGCGGGAATCGGGAAGAGGCCACACCCGTCGTGTCGCGTGCGCCTGGCTGCCTCAGACGCGCTCGACCTCGACGCCCTGCTCGGTGAGGGCGGCAGCGGTGGCCTCGTCCAGCGCGGTATCCGTGATGAGCCGGTCGATGGCATCGAGCCCGCAGATGCGGTGGAAGCCCCGCCGTCCCACCTTCGAAGCGTCCGTCACGACGATGGTGCGGTGGGCCGCCTGCAGCATCGCGCGGTTGAGTAGCGCCTCCTGTGCGTTGGACGTCGTCAGGCCGTGCTCCACGTCGAGGCCGTCCACGCCCAGGAAGAGGGTGTCGCACGTCACGTCGCGCAGCATGGCCTCGGCGAAGGCCCCGACGACTGAGGCCGAACTCGGCCGCACGACGCCGCCGAGCAGGATCACCTCGGCGTCGGGCAACGGCGTCAGTTCGAGTACCACGTTCGCCGCGCTGGTCACGACGGTCAGGCCCGTCTTGGGCGTCTCGGCGAGGCGGCGGGCGATCTCCACCATCGTCGTCCCCGACCCGAGGATGAGCGCATCGCCGGGCTGGACGTGTGCGGCGGCAGCGGTCCCGATGCGGCGCTTCTCGTCCACGTGTTGCGTGGCCTTCTCCGAAACAGGACGGTCGGGCGCGAACGGGTTGCGCAGGTGCGCCCCGCCGTGCGTGCGGTAGAGCAGGCTGCGCTCCTCCAGCATACGCAGGTCCTTCCGGATCGTGACCTCCGACACGTCGAGCGCCGCGCTCAGGTCCACGACGGCGACGTGGCCATCAGCGCGAAGCTTCTGGAGGATGAGATCCTGGCGGTGGGTGGCCGTGAGCATGAAGACCGGGGGTGATTCGTTGGGGGAGTGGCTGATTTCGTTCCGAAACAGGCAGGGTCAAAGGTAGGCGTGCATCTGCGATAAATCCAAAAAAGCCGGAACATATTGGATTTAATTTGCTTCGATTTGTATCATTTACTTACGATTCGAACAGCGCTTCCTTTTCGAAGCGTACCTCTCTCGGTTTCTCCCCCTTGCCATGAGCTACCTCCTCGCCTTCGACCAAGGCACCACGTCCTCGCGCGCCATCGTCTTCGATCACCACGGCCAGATCAAGGCGGTCGCCCAGAAGGAGTTCGAGCAGCACTTCCCCAAGCCGGGCTGGGTGGAGCACGACCCGAAGGAGATCTGGTCCTCGCAGGTCGGCGTGGCGACGGAGGCGCTCACCCGCGCCGGGCTGCGGCCCCGCGAGATCGCGGGCATCGGCATCACTAACCAGCGCGAGACGGCCGTCGTCTGGGACCGTACCACCGGCGAGCCCGTCTTCAACGCCATCGTGTGGCAGGACCGCCGCACGTCGGCCTTCTGCGACCAACTCAAAGACCAGGGCTACGAGGCGACCTTCCGCGAGAAGACGGGCCTTGTCCTCGATAGCTACTTCTCGGGCACGAAGGTCCGCTGGATCCTCGACAACGTGAAGGGGGCGCGGGCGAAGGCCGAGGCGGGGCAGCTCGCCTTCGGCACCATCGACAGCTGGCTCATCTGGAACATGACCGGCGGCAAGCTGCACATCACCGATGTTACCAACGCCTGCCGCACGCTCCTCTTCAACATCCACACCGGCGACTGGGACGACGACCTCCTGGCCATCCTCGACGTGCCGCGCTCGATGCTGCCCGAGGTGCGGTCGTCCTCCGAGGTCTACGGAAAGACCTCCGGCGAGATCTTTTCCTCGCAGACGCCCATCGCGGGCATCGCGGGTGACCAGCAGGCGGCCACCTTTGGGCAGCGCTGCGTGAAGCCCGGCATGGCGAAGAACACCTACGGCACCGGCTGCTTCATGCTGATGCACACCGGCACCGAGGCCGTCCCGTCGGAGAACAACCTGCTCACGACGGTTGCCTGGAAGCTCGGCGACAGCCCGATGGAGTACGCGCTCGAAGGCTCGGTCTTCATCGCGGGGGCCGTCGTGCAGTGGCTCCGCGACGGGTTGCAGATCATCCGCTCGGCTCCGGAGATCGAGGCGCTTGCCAAGTCCGTGGACGACAACGGCGGCATCTACATGGTGCCGGCCTTCGCCGGACTCGGCGCGCCGCACTGGGACCAGTACGCCCGCGGGACCGTCGTCGGGATCACGCGCGGGACCACGCGCGCCCACTTCGCGCGGGCTGCGCTCGAAGGCATCGCCTACCAGGTCGCGGACGTGCTCGAAGCGATGGAGAAAGACTCCGGCATCGACATCCAGGAACTGCGCGTGGACGGTGGCGCAGCAGCTAATAACCTGCTCATGCAGTTCCAGTCTGACATCCTCCAGGCTCCCACGGTCCGTCCGGCCGTCACTGAGACGACGGCGCTCGGCGCCGCCTACCTCGCGGGCCTCGCCGTGGGCTACTGGGACTCCGCCGAGGAGATCGACCAGCAGTGGGCCGTCGACCGGCGCTTCAAGCCGCTCCTCGCCAGCGAGGAGGCCGACCGCCTGATGCTAGGCTGGAGCCGCGCCCTCGACCGCGCCCGCGCCTGGGAGCAGGAGGAGGAAACCGCCACCGCGTAGCCTGAAACGACACCTGGGTAGCCAACTGCTCCGGACCGAACAACGCATTCCGGGGGCTGCTCAGTCGCCTCCGTACGGGCGGTTTGCAAACCGCCCCTACCGAATCCGGTGCTGCTCCGGCGCACGCCGCCCCTGCCGGATCCGATGCCCCGGGAGCCTGGCTGCCCCATCGGCCATCGCCCTCCCGACCTCATTTTTTTTCGACCTGACCGATTCTGCTATGAACCGTGACACCATGCTCTCCGCGCTCCAGGGTACTGTACCTGGCCCCGACGGCAGCCCGCCGTGGGACTTCGTCATCGTCGGCGGCGGCGCGACCGGCCTCGGCTGCGCCATCGACGCGGCGTCGCGCGGCTTCCGCACGCTGCTCCTCGAACGGCACGACTTTGCCAAGGGTACGTCGAGCCGCTCCACGAAGCTCGTCCACGGCGGCGTGCGCTACCTCCAGCAGGGCAACGTCTCGCTCGTCCTCGAAGCGCTCAAGGAGCGCGGGCTGCTGCTCAAAAACGCCCCGCACCTCGTCCACGACCTCCCGTTCATCGTTCCGAACTATGCGTGGTGGGAGGGGCCGTTCTACGGCATCGGCATGAAGATGTACGACCTCCTCGCGGGCCGCTCCGGCTTCGGGCGCTCGAAGCACCTCTCGAAGGAGAAGACGCTCGACGCGATCCCGACGTTGGAGCCCGAGGGTCTCGACGGCGGCGTGCTCTACTACGACGGCCAGTTCGACGACGCCCGCCTCGCGGTCAACATGGCGCAGACGGCGGCCGAGCAGGGCGGCGTGCTGCTCAACTACGTCGAGGTGACGGGTCTCTTGAAGGAGAACGGCGAGGTCGCCGGGGTAACCGCACGCGATGTGGAATCGGGCGACAGCTACGAGATCCGCGCGCGCTGCGTCATCAACGCGACCGGCGTCTGGACCGACGGCGTCCGCCGGATGGACGACCCCAACGTCAAGCCGATGGTGACCGCCAGCCAGGGCATCCACATCGTCCTCGACAAGGAATTCCTGCCGGGCGACACCGCCATCATGGTGCCCAAGACCGACGACGGCCGCGTGCTCTTTGCGATCCCCTGGAACGACTCCGTCGTGGTTGGGACGACCGACACGCCCGTCGACCAAGCTGACGCCGAGCCGCGTCCGATGGAGGAGGAACTCGACTTCGTGATCCGCCACGCAGCGCGCTACCTCACCAAGGACCCGACCATCGCCGATGTGCGGAGTGCCTTTGCGGGCCTGCGTCCGCTCGTGGGCAACCCCGACGAGGAGGGCGGCACGGCGGCGCTCTCGCGCGACCACACGCTCCACATCTCCTCGACGGGCCTCGTGACCATCACCGGCGGCAAGTGGACCACCTACCGCAAGATGGCCGAGGACACCATCGACCAGGCCGCGACGCTCGCGGGCCTGCCCGACCGCCCCTCGCCGACGAAGACGCTCGGCATCCACGGGGCGCACGCCAACGCACAGGCGTTCGGCGACCTGAAGCAGTACGGCTCCGACGCGCCGGGCATCCTCGCGCTCACCCGCGAAGACGCGGCCCTCGGCGAGCGGCTCCACGAGCGCCGCACGACCATCGCCGCGCAGGTGGTGTGGGCGGCCCGCCACGAGATGGCCCGCACCGTCGAGGACGTGCTCAGCCGCCGCACCCGCGAGCTGCTGCTCGACGCGCAAGCCAGTATCGAGATGGCCCCGAAGGTGGCTGCGCTGCTCGCCCAGGAACTCGGTGGTCCCGAGAACGGCTACGACGAGGCCTGGCAGGCCGCGCAGGTCGAGGCCTACGAAGCCCTCGCCCGCGACTACCTCATCGTCGGCGGCACGCTCGAAGTCGGCGACGCACTCGCGGAAGCTTAGGCAGCGTCTCCCGCGCTAGCAGAGCCCAGCGCTCTCAAGGTTTCCTCGGCGGCAGTATGACGCTGCCGGGGAGCAGTCCACAACATCCTCTCTCTTCGTGTTTGTCGGGAGAGGGTACATCGCCTTATCTAAAATCCTAACGTTATGACTCCTTTCATTGCAGAATTTATCGGCACGGCGCTCCTGCTCCTGCTCGGCAACGGCGTCGTCGCCAACGTCGTCCTCAGCGACACCAAGGGCCACGGCTCCGGCTGGATCGTCATCACATTTGGGTGGGGGATGGCCGTCTTCGTGGCGGTCTTCTGCGTCGGCGCGGTCAGTGGGGCGCACATCAACCCGGCTGTGACGATCGGGCTCGCGCTGGCGGGCAAGTTCGCCTGGGCCTCGGTGCCGGGCTACATCGCCGCGCAGATGCTCGGCGCGGCGGCGGGGACGACGCTCGTGTGGCTGATGTACCGCGACCACTTCGCCGCTACCGAGGACGCGGGCGGCAAGCTCGCCGTGTTCTCGACGGGTCCTGCGATCCGCAACACTGCGAGCAACTTCGTCTCCGAGGCGGTGGGGACGTTCGTGCTGGTCTTCGCCGTGCTCTTTCTCGCCGCGCCCAGCATTGCCGGGCCGGAGGGGACGGTCGGCGGCCTCGGCGCGCTCGACGCGCTCCCGGTGGGGCTGCTGGTGCTCGCCATCGGGCTCTCGCTCGGGGGGACGACGGGCTATGCGATCAACCCAGCGCGTGACCTCGGTCCCCGCGTCATGCACGCGCTGCTCCCGATCCCTCGCAAGGGCTCCTCCGACTGGAGCTATGCCTGGATTCCCGTCGTCGCGCCGCTCGTGGGTGGGGCGCTGGCCGCCTTCGCCTACCTCGCGCTCGCCCCTTGACTTGTTGTTCTCTGTTGAATCGACCCGGTTCGTGCCATGCGTACCCGTCCGCACCTATTACCTCTTCTCCTCCTCGTCGGCCTCTGGCTGACGCCTAGCCCCGCCGCACTCGCGCAAGAAAGCGAGACGGCCGCGACCGCCTCGGTGCCCGGCACTGAGCCCGCCGAAGCGGAGGCGCTGGTGTCCATCGACGCTGGGGTGACGCTCACGAGCCGCTTCATCTACCGCGGCCTCAACCTCGGCGAGGCCCCGCAGGTCCAGCCGCGCGTGGCGCTCAACGTGCAGAACTTCCAGATCGCGCTGTGGAGTTCGCACCCGCTCGCGCCGCGCACCGATGCCACCGAGAACGTCTCCATGGTGACGCGCGGCGAGAACTACCGGGAGGTGCTCTTCTGGATGCTCTACAACATTGATGTGGGCATTGGCACGCTCACGCCGTACGTCCAGAATCACTATAACCCCAACGTGGGTCAGCTCTTCGACTTCGACGGCGGCGGCGACGGGGCGCACTTCTTTCAGGGCCAACTCATGTTCTCGGGCAACGACAGCCTCCCGATTGATGCCCTGATCGGGTATGTCTTCCACAACGACCCGGGCCGGTCGATTTACCTAGAAGCTGGGTACCGCTTCACGCTCGCCCAGACGGACCTGCGGGTGTTCGCGGGCGGCGTCCCGGCGAAGAGCCCGTTCAACGGCGTCCCCACCAACGAGGCTGCGCTCACGAACGTGGGCCTGAGCGCCTCCCGTTCGATCCAAGTCACCGAGGCGTTCTCGCTGCCCATTGGCTTCTCGTTCGTCTTCAACCCGTACCTCGAAGACGCCTTCGCGGCGGTGAGCGTGAGTCTGTAAGCGAAGGGCGTGGACCGTGCGGCGCAGCGTGTAAAACTTCACACGACTGGCGCAGAACCAACGGAAAATCGCCTCGTCCAACGGCGCGCTTTCGGAAATCGAGGGCTTCTCGACTCCGCTTCGTTCCCCTAGCCTGCCCCACCGGGGCTCCCGCGATGAGCGACATGCGTTCCGACACCTCGGCCTTCTCGAACAGCTACGCCGGGGAGGATGTCCTGCCTCTCCGCGCTGCGCCGACCGTCTCGCGTACCCAGTGGGTCGCCTTCGCGCTGCGCAAGCTGGGCGAGGGCTTTGCGCTCGTGCAGGACCCGTCCGGCACGCGGTTCACGTTCTACCAGCCGGGCCTCCCCACGCAGACCTGCCCGCCGCATGCCGCCAAGAAGCTGCTCCGGATGGGGCTGCTCACGGTCGCACGGACCAACGCGCGCGGCACGCACTACGTCGTGACCGCCGCGGCCACCTCGGCTCCGCTCGACGCCTGAGCCTACCCCGCCCAAGGCGACGCACACAGCAAGCCTGCCCGCGCCCAATTGTCCACGCGCGGATCAATTGGGGCGGGCAGGCTTTTTGATGGTCTGGCTCAGCCTGTTTCCCTCATCCGACGCTCCCGTTCCATGCGCCTCGCCCTGCTGCTCGCCGCGCTCATCGTCGCTCCCACTTTGCAGCCCGTCCTTGCGCAGGACGCGACCGACCGCACGCGGGTGCTGCGCGCCTGGTCCGAGCCGGTCAAGCTCAGCGATGGCACCACGGACACCTACGCCAACGAGATCGTCTTTGACTACGCGACCGGCGAGGCCCGCCAGGTCGTCCGCGACAGCGCGGGTCGGCTTGTGACCTCGTTCCCGGTGCGGCAGCCCCGCCCGACGCCAGAGGAGATGACCGAGGCCCGCACGCTTCTCATGGCGGAGACGACGGAGTTCCAGGCGCTGCGCTCCGCGCGCCCGTTCGACGCCGACGGCGGGTTCATTCTTCTGGAGGACGCTGGGATGCCGTGCGGGCCAGGCAGCCGCTGCCTCCAACTCGACCTGCTCGACGCGGCCGACCGGACGCAGCGCGTCGGCTATGTGGTGGTAGATCTCGTGACACGCACCGTCGTCTATCCCGACTTCGACCCGGCCCGCCAGGGTAACCGCCGCTAGCCTTCGCTTCAGCATCGCTCCTGCGCGATGCGCCTGCGCCGCCCTCCTCATCTGATGCATTCCTCTGGCCTGATGTCCCCGCTCCGCGCCCTCCTCGTCCTGCTCCTTGCCTTCCCGCTGGCGGCGAGCGCCCAGTACTACACCGTCGATCCCGTCACCGAAACGGTGACCATCGCTTGGCCTGAGGCGGCGCCTGCCTGGCGCATGGAGGTCATCCGGCCGGGCAACAGCTCCTCCACGGACGGCTCCGGCCTCGAACTGCGCAATGTGTCCTACAACGGCCGCCAGGTGTTTAAGGTGGCGCACCTGCCCGTCGTCAACGTGGAGTACGACGAGGGGTCAGGCTTCGGGTGCAGTTGCTACCGGGACTGGAGCGACTTCGAGGCCCGCTTCCTGACGGCGCCAGAGGCCAACGACGCGATCTTTGTGGATGCCGAGCCAGGCTCCGTCCGGACGACCTGCGACTTCGCGGGCGAGATCGACCCGCTCCTCGACCAGGGCGACCTGCGGGGCATCGCGGCAGAGGACTTCGGCGACCGGCTCGTCGTCACGACGCAGTACGCAGCGGGCTGGTACCGCTACCGCGTGCAGTGGGTATTCCACCTCGATGGCCGCATGCAACCATCGTACGCGTTCGGGCACACCCCCAACGTATGCACGCAGTTTGGGCGCAACCACCACGCCTACTGGCGCTTCGATTTCGACATCGGGGGGGACGACGGCGAACTGGCGGCCGACGGCGACTACATCGTCGAGAGCGCGCCGACGGGCTCGTTCACGTTCGACACGGAGGCGCGGCGCAACCACGGCAGTGGCGTCGAGTGGAGCGTGTACGACCGCAACTCAGGGCGTGGCTATCGACTCACGCCGGGCCCCGAGCAGGAGATGCCGGTCGATGACTTCGCCTACGCCGATGCCATCGTGCTGCGCTACAAGCCCACCGAGCTAGACGATGGCGGCGGCTTCTCGGGCACGTTCTGCGCCATCGACTTCGAGAGCCCAGGCCCGCCCGATCCCCAAAACGGCGGCATGCAGAAGCCGCCCCTCCTCGACGGCGACAGCGTCCTCGACACCGACATCGTGCTCTGGTACCGCACCGGCACCCGCCGCACCGACGAGGGCGACACGTCCTGCCGCATCCTCGGACCGACGCTGACGCCGGTGGGCAACTGGGCCGTCTCCAACGAGAACAAGGCCCCGTCGCTGCCTAGCACGGCGGCGCTGAGCGCGGCCTACCCGAACCCGTTTGACCGCGTCACGACGGTGCGCTTCCGCGTGGACGAGGCGCGCCCGGTCACGCTCACGCTCGTGGACGGCCTCGGGCGGACGGTGCGCACGCTCTACACCGGCACGCCCGTGCCCGGCCAGGAAGTCGAGGCGCAGGTGACCGCCGACGGGCTCCCGAGCGGGTCGTACACGGTGCGACTCACCGGCGAGGGCGTCAACGAGACGACGCGCGTGGTGCTGCTACGGTAGCCTGGCGTAAGCGGCACCGCCTCGCCCGGCCCTTCCGCTTCTCGCGTTCAGCGCCCGAATCCCAGCATCCCAACGCTGACGCGTAGCAGGTGCTCGTATCTCCGCATGTCGCCGAGGATCGGACGTAGACTCCAGGGTGACTATAGGCGCATAGGGCATAAAAAACGGACTGAAGGTGAGGCGATGTGGGGCCCCAAGTAAAGGGGATGCCGGAGAGAGATTCACCGGATCGTGCGCGGCGTTGCAGGGTACCTCCGTGCCCGTCCGTCCTCGCTTCGCCGCCTTCCGTGACCGCCTTCCCGCAGCACAACGCCTCCGTCGCCGACTGGCGCTGGCAGATGCGCCGCCGCGTCTCGTCTCGCATGCTATGACGCTTCCCCGTGCGGACCAAGCCGTTGTCGAACTGGCCAAGCTCCGCGACTACGCCCTTAATCCAGCGCATCCTCAGGGCAAGCACAAAGCGCGCGTCTTCGCAGCTACCTTAGGGTATGCCGCGTCGGACGCCGAGACACTACGAAGAGCCCTGCTGAACGCCGTCACCGTCTGCGAAGCAACCTTAGGGCGGACCGATGAGTACGGCACCCGCTACACAGTGGACCTCCCTCTGGCCGGACCTGGCGGGGACGCTGTGGTGCGGACAGGCTGGATCATCCGTACGGGTGAAGACTTCCCTCGACTGACTACGCTCTATGTGCTATGAGCACCTCTTCTATCTCGGTACTCGATGTAGTCGCGCTGACCGCCGATCTCCCAGAACTGACCCTCGGGCGTGGACAGGTGGGGACGGTAGTGGAGAAGCTGGCTCCTGGGGTGTTTGAGGTCGAGTTTAGCGACGAGAAAGGACGGACCTACGCTGTGGCGACGTTGCAGGCCGAGCACCTACTACCGCTTCGCTTCGAAGCTGCTCCGTCCGCCTAGCCGACGCTCCATGACCGCCTTTCCGCAGCACAACGCCTCCGTCGCCGAGTGGGCCGACTGGCGCTGGCAGATGCGCCACCGCGTCCGCGACCTCGAGACGCTGGAGCGCTACATCCGCCCGACGGCCTCCGAGCGCGAGGCCATCGACCGCACCGCCGGGATCTTCCGCTGGACGATCACGCCGTACTACGCCAGCCTCATGGACGCGCTCGACCCGGCGTGCCCGATCCGCCAGCAGGTCGTCCCGCAGCGCTGGGAGCTCGAGCCCGACATCGTGGGCGTCGTGGATCCGCTCGATGAGGTCGGCCACAGCCCGGTCAAGAACCTCATCCACAACTACGACGACCGCGTCGCCTTCTGCGTCACCTCGGAGTGCGCGATCTACTGCCGCTACTGCCTCCGCAAACGCATGGTCGGCGACAGCGCATGGATGATGCGCAAGGACGACCTCCGCGCGGCTATCGCCTACATCGCCGCGACGCCGAGCATCCGTGACGTGCTCCTCACCGGCGGCGACCCGCTCGTCTTCGCCGACAAGCAACTCGCGTGGCTCCTCGGGGAGCTGCGCGCGATCCCGCACGTGGAGGTGATCCGGCTCGGGAGCCGGCTGCCCGTCGTCAACCCGTACCGCATCACCGACGAACTGTGCGCAATCCTGGAGGCGCACCATCCGGTGTGGCTCAACACGCACTACAACCACCCGCGCGAGCTGACCTACGAGGCGCGCGCTGCCTGCGATCGGCTCGCCGAGGCAGGTGTCCCCGTGGGGAATCAGACGGTGCTCCTGGGCGGCATCAACGACGACCTCGCGACGATGAAGGCACTGTGTGAGGGCCTCGTGGCGATGCGCGTCCGGCCCTACTACATCTACCAGGCTCAACTCATCGGTGGGACGGCGCACCTCCGCACGCCCATCGAGACGGGCATGGCGCTCATGCGGGGGTTGCGCGGCCACACGTCCGGCTTCGCGGTGCCGACCTACGTCCTCGATACGCCCGACGGCAAGGTGCCGCTCACGCGCGATTACGTCCTCGGCCGCGCGGGCGACCACGTCGTGATGGAGACCACGCGCGGGACGCTCTGGGCCGAGCCGAACCCGCTCCCTGACGGCTACGATCCGCCGCTAACGCTGCCCGCCATCGCCCTCCCGCCCGAGGCGAGGACAGTCCCCACGGGCGCGCCGACCTTCGTGCCGGTACCGGAGGGCTACGCCGAGATCGGGTCCTAACGTTCGTCAAGGTGAACGGATCAGCGCGATGCGCGTAGGCAGGTCGTCGCGCACCCCTTGTATTCGGGCTGCGTGCCATCGCATCACTTCAGATTCTTCTCCTCCACTGCTCTCACATGGACGCATCGACCTGGACCAAAGACGAACTCTATGACCACGCCCAGCGCCTCGACGTAGAAAGGCGCTCGCAGATGACGAAAGACGAACTCGTCGAGGCCGTGCGCGCGGCCGAGGCGGTCCGCCTCCGCCAGGTCCCGACGTGGGACCTCCGTGCCCGCGTCAAGCGGCTCTACGTCCGCCGCCGCCTCCGCACCTCGATGCCAAAGGACGAACTGGTCGCCCTGCTCCTCGAAGCATCGGGGCTCGGCCGCCCGTGCCGCGTACGCGTGCCGATGATCGGCTGACGCCCGAGTCGGACGGTCTGCCGGAGGATGGCGTATCGTGTAGGGTCGCTCCAGATCACTCCTGCCATGGGCTCCCCTGAGGTTCTCACGCTCCGCCGTCTTGCGCCGTTGGCGTGCGCTCGGGTGGGGGTCGGCGCTGGGCTCGTGCTCGGTGTGATCGTGGGCGTGCTGCTCGCCCTCACCGTGCCCGTCGTGACCACGTTCTGGAGCGACTTTGCGGAGGTGCAGGCAGGAGCCATCTTGGTGGCGCTCGTGCTGGTGCCGCTCGGCAGTGCGGCGGCGGGCTGTGTCTCAGGATGGGTCTTCGCGCTGGTCTTCAACGCCACGACCCGCTGGACGGGCGGTTTGCGGGTCGTCGTCGAGCGTCCAGCGGAGACGCGTGCGCAGGCTGCCACCGAGGTGACCGTGCCTGACGAGGCATCCTGGTAGCGCCTACAGTCTGGTCTTCGGCGCGGCGGTCAGTCTGTGACCAGCGCGTCGGCCTCGATCTCCACGAGCATCCGCTCGTCGATGAGGCGGGCGACTTCCACCATGGTCGTCGCAGGACGGATCGCGCCAAAGATTGCACCGTGGACGCGGCCGATGGCCTCCCAGTCGCGCGCGATGTCGGTGACGTAGATCCGCGTCCGCACCACGTCCTCGATGTGGGCTCCCACGGCTTCCAGCGCGGCCCGAATGTTCTGGAGGACCTGCTCGGTCTGCGCCGCCGCGTCGCCGACGCCGACGAGGTCGCCTTGGATATCGGTGGCCGTTGTGCCGGTCACGAAGACGTGGGGGCCGAGCCGCACCGCGCGGCTGTAGCCGACGACGGGCTCCCAGGGCGTGTTGGTCTGGTACGTCTTGCGATTCATCGCGGTCGTGTTTAGGTGGGGAAAGCGACACGATACGCCACAAAAAAAGCCCGGTCGGCAGCGCGACCGGGCTGGGGTCCAACCACGAACCTCAAAAATGGGGGACTAGTACCGCGCGCCGAGCGGACGCTTGTACTCGAAGGCAAGCGTGCCGACGGTGAGCTCGAACGGCGCTGGTGCTGCGGTCCCGTTGGGTGTCGTCACGTAGAACGCGACGCGGGTGACCGTGTCGCCACGGAAGGGTGCGCGCGACGAGCGATGACGGAAGCGGTCGAGCGGGATGCGGAACATGTCGGCACCGGGGTGCAGCGTCACCGGGTAGACGAACGGCTCGGCGTGGTCGCTCACCTCCAGCGCGACGAAGACGGTGCCCTCTCCGCGCGCATCGAAGACGAGGTGGGAGGCGCTCCGCACCGAGGCAGGCAGCGAGCCCGGCAGCACCGGACGGCGCAGCGCGACTTCGTCGCGGACCTCGCCGCTCGCGTAGACGTGATCGGCGGGGGTGACGGCGAAGCGAGCCACGGTCGAGGCCGACCCCGCGTCGTAGCTCCAGGCGGTGCCTACGAAGTGAGCTTCGGCACCGCCGGAGAGCGCAGCGGGGCGGAACGTGGCGCGCGGCTGGGCGACGGCAGCAGCGGCGCAGAGAAGCGAGAGCGTGAGGGCGAGAACAGTACGCATGGCCGGGCAGGCTAGATGGGTGTGGCCTACTCCTATGAGAACACAGCGCCAGCGGGCCCATTCGTGTGATGGACGAGTGAAAGGGGACGCCGCGTAGACAGCTGCGTGGGTCATTGCGGTCGGAGGTGGGGGCGCACCGGCACGGCAGACAGCCTCGGGTACGCGTGCGTGACGATGGGCCTAGGTGAACCGATCCGAGATCGTCGCGCGAGGATGGGCCGCTCATGCTCTCGTTTTCTCTCTTGTGGTGCCGGGTTTTCTTGCCCGTCTCGTGTCCGTCCGGCGAGGCCCGATGCCGGAGCGAAGCCTGGTTGCATTGCCTCGAAGCGGCGGCTAGCTTACACAGCGACCCGTCCCCGCTTCATACGGTCGCGTTCCACCACGCGACAGCGTCACAGCGGCCCGCTCACCCCTCGGCGTCGCCCCTCCCATGGATGCTACCCTCTTGCCCGTCCTCATCGGTGCGGCGGCTCTGCTGCTGATCGCCAGCGGCATCGCCCTCTGGGTGAGCCGTCGCCGCGAGGCCCCGCGCTCGCGGATCGCGCCGGAGCGCCGCCCCGACGACCTGAGCACGCTCGGCATCGTTGATATCCGCCCGCTAGAGCGCACCGCTGCGTCGCCCGCCGCGGTTGAGGACGGTGCCCCGGCGGTGTCGGAAGCCGAGACGCACACACTCGCTGCTGAGAGGACCGACACGCTGCCTGACACGGAGACGACGGAAGCGGAGGTGCCTGGCCTGGAGGGCATGGGGGTAAAGAACGAGGTACTGGGCGCGGGCCAGCCAGTAGTTGAAGACCAATCCCTCGTCGAGGAGGCCCCGCTGGAGGTGGACGAGTCTAGCGTCGCCCCGCCCGCGCAGACGGAGGCTCCCGTTGCGGGTGTCCCTGAGGCGGCGGCTCCCGCTGACGAGTCAATGGTCCTCCCAGCGTCGTTCGTCGAGACTGACGGGACGCTCGGCGACGAGGTCCGCAGCGCGCTCGCCGAGGCGGGGGAGGAGGAACTCACCGAGGCCATCGCCGAGGTGGAGCGGGCCTCCGAGCGGGTGCCGCGCCCCGAAGACCTCGCGGACGAGGCCGACGATTTCTTCTTCGACCCCGCCGACCTCGACCCGGACACGCTCGAGCCCGTCCCCGTCCCCGATCCGCGCGACTTCGAGGAGGGCCTCGACCTGCCCATCCCGCTGCCGGGCGACGATATCACACTCGTCCGCCGTCCGCCGTCGCGGGCGCTGGCCCACCTCGTCGAGTCGATCTCGACGAGTCTCCGTGCGCAGACCGTCGCGGTGCTCCGCCACGACGCCAGCGCGCTGGCCTACGTGGTCGAGGCGCTCAAGAGCGAGCACCCGGCCGTCGTGGGCCTCGAGCGCTTCGCCTCGGCCGGAAGCGCCCTCCGCTCCGTCTTCGGCACTGAGCCGACGCTGCTGCGCGGGGCCAACCTCGACGCGCTGGGCTACTACGCCAACACGGACGCCGTCGGGCGGGCGTACGTGCAGCCGCTCACCCAGGAAGACACCCCCTCGCTCCTGCTCGTCGTCGACCTCGCACCCGACGCGCCGGGCTTCTCCGCTGGGGAGAAGCACCTCCTGCGCCACTTCGCGAGCCTCTTCGGACACCTCGCAGAACAGGAGGTCCCGGCCTGGTTCGCCGCCCCGCCTGCCGCGGCGCTTCTCGACCTTCCCGCTGGGCCGCCTGCTCCCGCGCCTGCGGAGGCGTCCGAGTCGGCTCCCATCGTCCAGGCAGCGGACGCGACAGACGCAGACACGGAGGAGCCCGCGGTACGTAGCGCTGCTGAGGATCCCGTGGCGGACGACACAGCGCTGAGCCGTGAGGGCGAACACCTTGAGGACGCACGCCGCGAGGACGAGGCGATGTCGGCGGAGCAGGCCGGACACCTGGCTGACGCGTCTACCCCTGCCGAGGAGGATAAAACGCCGGTGGCGCGGCGCGTGATCGTGGCGGAGGAGATGGCCCGCGCCCGGGCTCGTCAGCACCCGCTCGCGCTTGCGCTGGTTCACCACACCGAGGCCGAGCACCTGGCCGAGCTTGGGGCCACCGCTGTGGAGGACACCGACGCGGTGCTCCGGGAGCACCTGGAGCACTCGCTGGCGCTCGCCGACGGCCGCCTCGAACCCTTTGGCGAACTCCTCTACGGCGTGTTCTACTACGGCCGCGCAGCCGACATCGAGGCGTGGGTCGAGCTCGTGCGGACGACGCCTGCCCGCACCGGGGAGACGCTGCCGCTGGCCGTGGGCGTGGCGCTCTACCAGGACCGCCACCAGACCTCGGACCAGCTCCGCGCGGACGCCGTGCAGGCGCTCACCGACGCCTACGACGCGCAGGTCGGCTGCGTCATCCTCGAATGAGCCGACCTACGCCATCGAGCCCGCCGCTCTTCGTCACGATCGTGCTCGACGGGGTCGGCATCGGCCACGCGCCTGACGCGGCGCGCTACGGCGACGCGGACGCGCACACGCTCGCGCACGTCTGCGAGGTGGCCCGGCCAGCGCTGCCGCACTTGACGCGCCTCGGCCTCGGCACGCTCGACACGCTGGTGGGTGTTCCTCCTGTAGACACGCCTGCTGCCAGCACCGGCACGCTCACGGAGACGTCGGCGGGCAAGGACTCCACGACGGGCCACTGGGAGCTAGCAGGCGTCCCGCTCGACGCGCCGTTCCCAACCTACCCCGGCGGCTTCCCCGACGACCTCGTGGCAGCGTTTCTGGGCGCGACGGGCTGTCGCGGCCTCCTGGGTGGCCTGCCCGCCTCCGGGACCGCCGTCATCCAGGAGCACGGCGCGGCGCACCTCCACACGGGGGAGCCCATCGTCTACACGTCGGCGGACAGCGTCGTCCAGATCGCGGCCCACACGGACGTGATCCCGCTGGACCGGCTCTACGCCCTCTGCCGCATCGCGCGCGACGAGGTGTGCGTTGGTCCGCACGCGGTGGGGCGGGTCATCGCGCGGCCGTTCGTCGGGGAGCCGGGGGGCTTCACGCGTATCTCGGAGAAGCGGAAGGACTTCGCGCTGCGCCCGCCCGTGCCCACGCTGCAGGAGCGGCTTCAGCAGGGCGGCGTCCGCACCGTGGCCATCGGCAAGATCGGCGACCTCTTCGCGGGCGTCGGGTTCGACCAGAGCACGAAGACGCGCGACAACGCCGAGGGCATCGCTGCCACGCTTGCTGCGATGCGCGAGGCAGCAGCCGGCACGGCCCCGACATTCATCTGGACCAACCTCGTGGACTTCGATCAGGAGTACGGCCACCGCAACGACCCGGAGGGCTTCGCGCGGGCGCTCGAAGCGTTCGACGCGGCCGTGCCCGCACTCGAAGCGGCGCTGCCGCCGGGCGGTCGGCTGGTGCTCACCGCCGACCACGGCAACGACCCCACCACGCCGGGCACCGACCACACCCGCGAGCGCGTACCACTGCTTGTCTTGGGTGGTTCTCCTCGGGCCCTCGGCGTCCGGTCCACGTTCGCCGACCACGCGGCGACGGCGGCGGCGTACTTCGGCGTGCCCTGGTCAAGTCCGGGAGCATCGTGGAGCGCTGTTGGCACGGATCCTGCCTGAGTCTTTTCCGCAATCCTCCAGCGGCGTCGCGTGCGGAAACGGGAGAGAAATCATCCCCATGCATTCCAAAACGAATGCATGTGTGCAGGTCGGGCGGCTGTCTCCATCCACGCTAGTCCAGCCTATGCTCGCGGCTTTCGAATCGCACAGCTTCCGAAACGGAAGCATCGGCGTGTTCGTCGGGATGCTCTTCCCCCTGGCGGGGATGCTCCAGGCGTCGATCATGCTGTGGGGGGACCTCACCCTAGCGACCCTGATCGCGTCGCAGCAACGGGTCCCGCTGCTCTGGATCCTCAACGCCGTCCCCTTCGTGCTCGGCGCGATGCTGTGGCTCACCGGGCGGCAGCGCGAGCGCTACGAGGAGGTGGTGCGTGACCACGAGACCCGCGACCGCGAACTAGCGGCCGAACTGCGTGCGCGTGTCGCCGAGGTGGAGGAGGCGCTGAAGGCCAAGGACGCGATGCTGTCGGTGGTCAGCCACGAACTCCGGACGCCGCTCACCATCGTGCTGGGCTACGCCGAGATCATCGAGGAGGAGGCCAGTGGCATGGCGCTCGAGTCCGCCACCGCGATCCGTGAGGAGGGCAAGCGCCTCCTCGAAACCGTCAACGCCCTGCTGGACCTTGCCCGGCTCCAGGTCGGCGAGGTGCAACTCACGCTCCGCCCCGTGCTCGTCGCCGACGCCGTCTCGGAGGTCATGGCCTCGCTGAGGCCGCTCGTGGAGCGCAAGGGGCTCCGCTTCGCCTTCGGCAACCGCGCCCCGGCCGTGCTGGCCCGCCTCGACGGGACCGCGCTGCGGCGCGTCCTCACCAACCTCATCGGCAACGCGGTCAAGTTCACCGAGCAGGGCGTCGTCACCGTCACCGTCGAGCACGACCACCGGCAGGTGCTCCTCCGCGTGAGTGACACCGGCCGTGGCATCTCGCGCGAGTTCCTCCCGAAGCTCTTCGAGCCGTTCACGCAGGAGGCCAACTACCTCGACCGCGACCAGGAGGGTACCGGGCTTGGCCTCGCCATCGTGCAGCGCCTCGTCCACATGATGCACGGCGTCATCCACGTCGAGTCCGAGGTCGGCGTCGGGACGACGTTCCTGATTCACTTCCCGGTCTACTACGACGACGGCATGTCCGAGGTCGTCGAGCAGCCCATCGGGCAAGGCTTCGACCTCTCCGCCGAGGTGGTCTGAGAGGGTCGAAGGTCGAAGGTCGAAGGTCGAAGGTCGAAAAGGTGCGGTGCTCGTCGCCGCGCGTCAAGCCCATTCTCCGGTTCGTCAGCGCTCCAGTTCTCCGTCTCCTCAGCTCGTCGAGCCTTGCTCGCGGCGACGGCCGATCCAGGTCAGCGCCGTCACGAAGGCAAATCCTGCCAGGGCAAGTGCCAGAGCGAGCGGCCACTCTGGGCCGGGGGCCAGTAGCGTGCTCGGGTCGGGGACGTACTCGATGGTCCCATCGCTGCTGACGTGTTCGAGGCGGGGGACCCACGGCCAGAGTGCCCGCAGCGAGCCTGCGAGGAGGCCGACTAGGAGGGTCATCGTGAGGTCGTGGGCGTGGGCGAGGAGCCACGCGAGCGCCTTCGCGGCAGCGCCGAGGCCGAGGCCCGCGCCGAGCGCGAAGATGGCGATGTACCCGAAGTCGAGCGAGCGCAACGCCTCCAGCGTGGGGCTGTAGAGCCCAAACACCTCCAGCAGGAACGCGCCGCTGACGCCCGGCAGGATCATCGCGTTGATGGCGATGGCGGCTGTGAGCCCGACCCGCAGCGACGACGGATCGGCCGCCTCAGGGCCGCGCGGTAGGCCGACCAGCACGTACGCGATCACGGCCGCCGCCGCTGCTGCCGCGTAGTGCCATGCTTGCCGCGTACGCCGCTCCCGCCACGGGATCGCTAGCGACCCGGCGACGAGCCCGAAGAACAGCGCCCGGCACTGGACGGGATACGTCTCCAGCAACTCCGGGATGAACAGCGAGCCGATGGCGATGGCTGTCCCGATGCCGAGCGCGAGCGGAAGCAGCAGCCGCCAGTCGAGCCCGACGAAGGTGCGGATGGCTTCCTGGAAGCGCCCGCGCACGAGGAGGAGGAGCATCGAGACGCCCTCGCTGATCGCGCG
>JBCDFO010000004.1:0-47736 GCA_039177895.1 Bacteroidota bacterium | reverse complement strand
GGCGCGAACAGGGACGAGACGGCCCGCGCGGTCTTCGGCCATGAGGACCATACCCTGGCTCTCCAGCCCACGGATCTTGCGCGGCGCTAGGTTGGCCACGAGCACAACGCGTGCGCCGATGAGGTCAGCCGGGGCATAGTGCTCCGCCACGCCAGCCAGCACCTGCCGGGTCTCGTAGCCGAGATCGACCTCCAAACGTAACAGCTTGTCCGCGTTCGGATGCGGCTCGGCGACGGCCACGATGCCTGTGCGCAGATCGAGCTTCGAGAAGTCGTCGAAGGTTACCGTAGGCTTAGCTGGCGCGTAGGGCGCCTCGTCTTCAGCCTCGACTTCAGGAGTAGCATCTTCGGACGCCTCGGCAGCCCGCTCGGCGGCGCGCTCCTCCAACAGCGTCCGCTGCGCCTCGATGGCTTCGTCCTCGATCTTGGCGAAGAGAATCGCGGCCTCGCCCAGCGCATGCCCTTCGCGCAGGAGGGGCGTACCGGCCTCGTCCCACCCCACGAAGTCGCCGCCGGGCTGTCCGGGCGCGGAGCTACGCACGCCCTCCAGGCGGAGCATGGCGCGCAACCGCGCCGCCGCCTCGGGCACGATGGGCTCCATGAGCACGCTCAGCGACGCGCAGAGCTGGAGCGAGACGTGGATCGTGTTCATGCAGGCGCGCTCGTCCGTCTTGCGCGTCTTCCACGGCTCGGTGTCGTTGAAGTACTTGTTGCCGAGTCGCGCGAGCGCCATCGTCGCCTGCACGGCCTCGCGCATGCGGTAGGCCTCGTAGGCTTCTCCGACCCGTTTGGGAAAGGTCGCAAGCTGGTCGAGGGCATCGCGGTCCGTCTCGCTCGGCTCACGCAGCGGCGGGACAGTGCCCCCCGCGAACCGATGCGCGAAGCTGAGCGTGCGGTTTACGAAGTTGCCCAGCACGTCGGCCAGCTCCGAATTGACGCGCTCCTGGAAGTCGCCCCACGAGAAGTCGGCATCCTTCGACTCCGGAAGCATTGTCGCAAGCGCGTAGCGGAGCACGTCGGCCGGGAAGGCGTCGAGCGCTTCGTGGACCCAGACCGCCCAGCCGCGGCTCGTGGAGAGCTTCTGCCCTTCGAGATTGAGGAACTCGTTCGCGGGCACATTGGCCGGGAGCACGAACTGCGGCGCGCCGTCCTCAGCAGCCTGCCCGCTTTCCTGACGAACTGCCGCGTTGTACGCCATCAGGATTGCCGGGAAGATCAGCGTGTGGAAGACGATGTTGTCCTTGCCGATGAAGTGGACGAGGTCGGTGTCGTCGCGCTGCCAGTAGTCGCGCCAGCGCTCGGGCGTGCCCTGCTCTTTCGCCCAGGCTTTCGTCGCAGAGACGTAGCCTATGGGCGCGTCGAACCAGACGTAGAGCACCTTGCCCTCCCTCGTCGGGTCGTTCGCGTCTCCATGTCCTGAATCGGGCACCGCGACGCCCCAGGGCAGGTCGCGCGTCATCGCGCGGTCGGCGAGGCCGTCGTTCAACCACGACTTGATCTGCCCCTGCACGTTGGCTTTCCAGCCCGTTTTCGTGGCGACCCAGGCTTCGAGTTGCGGCTGAAGGTCGCCGAGCGGGAGGTACCAGTGGGTCGTCTCCTTGCGAATGGGCGTCGCGCCGGAGAGCGCACTTCTCGGGTCGATCAGTTCGTCGGGTGAGAGGGACGAGCCGCAGTTTTCGCACTGGTCACCGTAGGCTTCCTCATAGCCGCAGACCGGGCACGTCCCGCGCACGAAGCGGTCGGCGAGAAACAGGTTCGCCTCGGGATCGAAGAGCTGCTCGGAGGTGCGCGTCGTGAAGACGCCGGCGCGGTCGAGCGTGGCGAACATTGCCTGGCTCGTCGCGTGGTGGACCGGGGCGGACGTGCGGCCGTAGTAGTCGAACGACATGCCAAAGCGCGCGAAATCCTCCTCGACCTGCGCGTGGTAGCGGTCGATGATCGCCTGGGGCTCGACGCCCTCCTGCATCGCGCGGATGAGGATGGCGACGCCGTGCTCGTCGGAGCCGCAGATGTAGACCACGTCGCGGCCCTTGAGGCGCTGGTAGCGCACGAAGAGGTCAGCGGGCAGGTACGCCCCCGCGAGGTGGCCGATGTGGATGGGCCCGTTAACGTAGGGCAGCGCGGAGGTGACGAGGAGCCGAGACATGCGGAGGTGCGGCGGTGAGGCCGTGCAGCGGTGAGACAGTGGGATCAAGCTACGCCGTACCGGGGTCCTCGATTCATCGCGCCCCTCGTCACGGTCTGGCTCCTCTCTGCTCCTTATGCGCCTCTCCGACGACGGCTCCACCGTCACCCTCGACCTTCACGGCGCGCGCGTCGACGACGCCGTCGACCTACTTCGACGCACAGTCGCGGCAGCGGCCGACCGAGGCCGCGCTACCGTCCGGGTCGTGCACGGATCCTCCACGAGCGACAGGCTGGCCCGCAACCACACCATCAAGCACGCCATCCACGACCTCCTCGACGACCACGCGCTCCCCGACGTCACGAGCGACTTCCGATCCGACACCTACGCGCTGCTGAGCCTTGGTCTGGGCGGCCGCCGCGACCCCCGCCGCCTCACGTTGCGCGACGTATGGTAAGAGCGCTATTGGCTATTTGCTTCTAGCTGTCAGGAATAGCAGGGTGCAAACACCAACAGCTATCGACCAACAGCCAATAGCCCCCCCTCACATCCACCGCCGCTTGCCACGTGTGTCGCGGGAGCCGAGCGGGTAGGACTTGCGGTCGCGGGCGGTGGCGCGGACGAGCACATCGTTGGGGTTCTCCTTGATGATGCTCTTCATGAGGAGCGCCAGCACCACGCCCGCCAGGAAGCCGCCGATATGCGCACCGTAGGCGACGCCGCCCGTCTGCTCGCTCGCGAAGAGGGACCCCCAGCCGCTCACGAACTGGAGCCCGATCCACACGCCAATCGCGAGCATCGCCGGGACCGACACGATGGCATAGAAGAAAATGGCCTTGACCTTGTTACGCGGGAAGAGCACGAGATAGGCCCCGAGGATGCCCGAGATCGCACCCGACGCACCGAGGTTGGGGATGACGGAGTCCGGGTCGAGGACGATCTGCGCGGCGGTGGCGGCGAGGCCGCTGACGAGGTAGAAGCCGATGAACGGCAGCGCTCCGAACCGGTGCTCGACGTTGTCGCCGAAGATCCAGAGGTAAAGCATGTTGCCGCCGAGGTGCATCCACCCGCCGTGCATGAACATCGCCGAGATCAGCGTGAGGTAGATCAGCGGCGCGCCCATGCCCCCGCCCGGGCCCGGTTGCTGCGGGATCTGGATGCGCTCGCCGTTCGGGCCGTTCACGGTGGTCCCTCGGGTGAGGTCTTCTCCGGTGGTGATCTCGTATGGGATGACGCTCCAGCCGTAGGTGAAGTCGTCGTTGCTGAGTTGCACGAGGAAGAGCAGCACGTTGAAGACCAGAAACGTGATGCTGACGTAGGCGACGCCGGAGAGCGCGCGGTCGTCGTCGCTGATGGGAAGGAGCAATGGACCAGGAGGCGAGGTGAGCAAGTGCGCGAGTAAGTTATGCGGCCCCTTTCGCATGTCCCAGCCCTACGCCCGCATGGATCTTCGCTACCCCATTGGCCCCTTCGGGCACGACGGCCCCGTCCTTCCACCCCAGCGCGCTGTCTGGATCGACGACCTCGCGGCCCTCCCAGCCGACCTGCGCCGGGCAGCCGAGTCGCTCTCGGACGCGCAGCTCGACACGCGCTACCGCGAACACGGCTGGACGCTGCGGCAGGTCATCCACCACGTCGCGGACAGCCACCTGAACGCCTACGTCCGCTTCTGCTGGTCGCTCACCGAGGACACGCCGACGATCAAGCCCTACGACGAAAACGCCTGGGCGCAGGTCCCACTCTACGCGGGTCCCATCGCCCCCAGCCTCGGCTTCCTGGCCGCGCTGCACGCGCGCTGGGTCGTGCTCCTGCGGGGCCTTGACGAGGCGGCCTGGGCGCGGCAGTTCCATCACCCAGCGACGGACACGACACACCGGCTCGACATGACGCTGGGCACCTACGTCTGGCACGGCCGCCACCACCTCGCGCACCTCACCACCACCATCGACCGCCACGGGTGGGCCTGACGTCGCGATGCCCGAATCCATTCGCACGGTCGCGCTGCTCGGCACGGGGCTCATCGGTGGCTCGCTCGGCTTGGTGCTGCGCGAGCGCCGTCCGGACCTGCGCGTCGTCGCGTACGACCCGAACGAAGGCGACGCTGTAGTAGCGTGCGGCGCAGCAGATGCTGTGACCGGGTCAATCCGCGACGCCGTCCGAGATGCCGACGTGGTGGTGCTCGGCGCGCCGATGGGCGTCCTGCCGGGCCTCCTGCGCGAGATTGCGCCACACCTGCGCCCCGGTGCAATCGTCACAGATGTCGGCTCCGTCAAGGCCCCGCTCGGGGCGTACGCAGCCGAGGTACTGCCCACGACTAACCCGTTCGTAGGCGGGCATCCGATGGCGGGCGCAGAGCGCGGCGGCCTCGCCCATGCCGACCCGTTCCTGTTCGAGAACGCGACCTGGGTGCTGTGCCCGCCCCAGGGCGTTTCGGAGGATGACTTGCCGGAGATGTTCGCGCCCCTCGTGGACCTCGTCCGGGCGACCGGCGCGCGGGTGCTCGTCCTCGACGCGGAGCGCCACGACCGCATCGCGGCGCTCGTGAGCCACGTGCCGCAGCTGATCGCCGTGCTCCTGATGACGCTCGCGGCCGAGTCGAACGAGGACGACGACGCCTTTCTGCAACTTGCGGCGGGCGGCTTCCGCGACATGACCCGCATCGCCTCCTCCCCGTTCGATCTGTGGCGGGAGATCCTGCTCGCCAACGAAGGGCCCGTGCTCGACGCCCTCGCCCGCCTCGCCGATGCGCTGCAGGGAACGCGGTACGACCTAGCCTCCAACGACTTCGACGCGCTGGCGGGACGTTTCCTCCATGCGCGCACCGTTCGCAACACGATCCCGAAGGACACGAAGGGCTTTCTCGCCCCGCTCGCCGATGTGTACGTCTACGCCGAAGACCGCCCGGGCTTCCTCCTGCGCCTCGTCCAGACCCTCTACGACGCCGGGCTGAACATCAAGGACATCGAGCTGCTGAAGATCCGCGAGGGCACGGGCGGCGCGTTCCGGTTCGGCTTCGCAACCGGCTCAGATGCCGACCGGGCCGTCATCGGCCTGTCGGACGCAGGGTATTCCGCCTACCGCCTATGAGCCCCTCGGCCAGCTTACCCCTGCTGGCAAGCAGAGTGCTCCTACGTGTCAGCGAAGCAGGCCCTCGTGGAGCGCCCAATAAAGCGCGGCGATGTGCGTGCTGTGCGTGATCGACCCGTCCGCCACGCGTGCAGGCAGATCCGCCACGGAGACGAGGCGCTGCTCCAGGTCCTCGGCGCCGTCGAGGTGCGGCGCGGCGACGCGATGCGCACCGCGTGCCACGAAGATGTGCCCGTAGTTCGTGTGCCGTCCGGGCTCCACGGACCCCTTGCCGAGGTACGTCCACCGCTCGGCCTCGTATCCCGTCTCTTCGAGCAGCTCGCGCCGCGCCGCGGCCTCAATGTCTTCGCCCGGATCGACGGCTCCGGCCGGGAATTCCAGCGAGGTTCGCTCGATGCCGTAGCGATACTGCTCCACCATCACCACGTGCCCATCGTCGGTGACCGGGATGGCGCAGGCCCAGTCGGGGTAGTGGAGCACGTGGTACTCGTCGAGGACCGTCCCTGTCGGGAGTTGAACGCGGTCCTCGCGGAGCGTCATCCACCAGCGCTCGATGAGGGTCTTCGAGGCGAGAGTCGTCCAGGGCTTGATGGGCACGGTGCGGGCAGGCGGGTGGTCGGAAGCCTTGAAGGTAGGCGTCCAGCAAGTGCTCACGCGGAGCGGGCGGCCTGCCAGTCTGCAGCGTCGAGGGCATAGTGGTCGAGAGGTTCCCCCTCGTCTCCGCAGCCCGCAGAGGCTGTGCCTGACCCGGTGACTTCGAAGCCCGCCTTCTCCAGCACACGCGCTGAGGCTTCATTGCGCGTGAGCACAACCGCCGTGACGCGGTCGAGCCGGAGCGCCTCGAAAGCAAACGTAGTGACGAGTCGCACGGCTGCGCTGGCAAAGCCACGGCCCCAGAACGGGACGGCGATCCAGTAGCCAAGCTCAGCCTCGCGCTGGCCTTCCTCCGTGGTGCGGACGCCTTTGAGGCCGCATGTCCCAACCGCCTCGTCATCGAAACAGACGGCGAAGTTGTAGGCTGTGCCTGCGGTCCAGGCGTTCCGAGCACCGGCGATGAAGCGGCGGGCCCCGTCCTCGGGATACGGGTGCGGCAGCGGCGTCGTATCCGCGATGCGAGCGTCGCTGGCGTGGCGCTGGATACCTGGCGCATGGCGCGGTGCGATGGGCTCCACGCTCAGACGAGGCGTGTAAGCATCGAAGAGCTTCATGGGCAGGCATGGTGCAATGACGCCAACGGAATAGGGCAAGGTAGGGCCTCCGAGACCGGCTGGGCGAACAGCGATGGCGCACCAGCGTTCAGGGGACGATTGGGGAGGCCTACCGCTCCCCACCCCTCTGCTCATCCACCCGCCACGCCGCATGCCCAAGCCGCTCAACCGCGCCGCGCTCAAACGTGACCTCCTCGTTCTCCTACGCAACAACGGCACCCAGGCGTTTCGTCCGAAGGAACTCGCGAAATACCTCTCGCTCGGCAAGGGCCGCGAGCCGTTCCGCCTCTTCCGTGATGTGCTGAGCGAGTTGGAGGATGCCGGGCTCGTCCAGCGCGTGAAGGGCAACCGGTTCCAGCACCGCAAGCAGCGCAAGCACGCCCACGCTGAGGGGACGCTCATTATGCACCCGAGCGGCTTCGGCTTCGTGAACGTCGATGGGACCGGCGGCGAGGATGACCTCTTCGTGCGTGCCAACCGCCTCAAGAACGCGCTCCACGGCGACCGTGTCCGCGTGGCACTCGCAGCCCCTGTACGTGGAGCTCGCGCCGACTACAAGCGGGAAGCGGAGGTGGTGGAGGTCCTCCGGCGCGGCCGCGCCCACACCGTCGGCTCGTTTGACAAGCTGGGCCACTTCGCCTTCGTCAAGGCCGACGACCCGAAGCAGACGAAGGACATCTACGTGCCGAAGGAGCACTTCAACGGCGCCGAGCAGGGCGACAAGGTGATGGTGTCCATCGACCAGTACGAGGACCCGAAGGGATCGCCGGAGGGCCGCATCCTGCGCGTGCTCGGCAAGCCTGACGACCCAGGCGTAGCGGTCCTCTCGGTGGCACTCGCCCAAGGTATCCGCTCCGACTTCCCCCCCGCCGTCGAGGCCGAGGCCGAGGCGATTCCCGTCGAAATTCCAAAGAAGGAGATCGCCCGGCGGCTCGACCTGCGCGACGCGATGATCTTCACCATCGACCCGGAGGACGCGAAGGACTTCGACGACGCGATCTCTATCGAGCGGCTCGACAGCGGCGACTTCCGCCTCGGCGTCCACATCGCCGACGTGTCGCACTACGTCGAGGAGAACACCGAACTCGACCGCGAGGCCTTCGAGCGCGGTACTTCGACCTACCTCGTGGACCGCGTCATCCCGATGCTACCGGAGCGGCTCTCCAACGGTGTCTGCTCGCTGCGCCCGCACGAGGACAAGCTGACCTACTCGTGCCTGATGACCGTGTCGCCGCGTGGCAAGCTCCGCGACTGGGAGATCCGCGAAACCGTGATCCATTCGAAGGCCCGGCTGACCTACGAGGAGGCGCAGCAGATCCTCGACGGCGGCATCCAGGACCACCTGGTGAAAGACGAGGTGCTGCTCGCGGGCAAGCTCGCGCGGACGCTTACGAAGAAGCGCCTGCGCGAGGGCTCCATCGACTTCGATACGCCGGAAGTGCGCATCATCCTCAACGACGCCGGGGAGCCCATCGACATCGTGCGCAAGGAGCGCATCGAGGCCAACCGGCTCATCGAGGAGTGCATGCTGCTCGCCAACCGCTGCGTCTCGATGGAGATTGGCAAGGTGCCGAAGTCGAAGCGCCGCCCGTTCGTCTACCGCATCCACGCCGCGCCGGATACCGAGCGCATCCTTGCCCTCGCGCGCTACGTCAAGGCGTTCGGCTACCGGCTGCCCATCACCGACGGCACCGTCACGCGCCGCGACCTCAACGACTTACTCGAACACGTCCGCGGCACGGCTGAGGCGGCCGTCATCAAGGTCGAGGCGCTCCGCTCGATGGCGAAGGCCGTCTACTCGACCGAGAACATCGGGCACTACGGGCTGGGCTTCGACTTCTACAGCCACTTCACGTCCCCCATTCGTCGCTTCCCGGACCTCATCGCACATCGGCTGCTGAAGCGCTACCTCGCAGGCGGCTCGGCCATCGAAGCGGAGGGCTTGCAGATCGCCTGCCGCCACCTCTCCGAGCAAGAGCGCGTGGCCGTCGACGCCGAGCGCGAGTCGAAGAAGCTCAAGCAGGTCGAATACGCCGCGCAGCACGTCGGTGAGGACTACGACGGCGTCGTGATGGGCGTGACGAAGTTCGGCGTCTTCGTTGAGATCCAGGACCTGCTCGTTGAGGGCCTGGTCCACGTGCGCGACATGGACGACTACTTCGAGTACGACCCCGACAACTACCGCCTCGTCGGGCAACACACGCGGACGGTCTACCGCATGGGCGACAGCGTCCGGGTGAAGATCGCTGCTGCCGACGTGAGCAGTCGCAAGATCGACCTCGTGTTTGCGGGATAACGCTCGACCGGGGGCGACGCTGACGACTCGGGTGAAGATCGCCGCCGCCGATGTGGCCAGCCGTAAGATCGACCTCGTCTTCGCAGGGTGAAACCAACCGCGATGCCTTGCCGGGGTCATGTGCCCGTTGGGGCGGTTTGCAAACCGACCCTACCGACCGCGATGGCGCGTGACCGACGGCAATGACTCGGGCCGGGCGTACGTTGGGAGGGCATTCCCTCGTGCCCTGCTCGTCTGCCCATCGTTGTCATGCGTTCGCTGCTGTCCAGGTCCGCACTTCTTGTTCTCGTGGTGCTCTCGCTTGGAGCGGGCTGCGCCGAGAGCGCGTCGGACGCCGCCGCACCGTCGTTCGACTCCTTGCCAGAACTAGAGCGCGCGGAGGCTGGCGTCGCTGATGATGGCGTGGTACCCGTCTCCGAAGCGGCTGCGCAGCAGCCTTCGCCGTCGCGGATCGAGCGGCAGCTCATCAAGACGGGGCGGCTCTCGCTGCGCGTTGACGACTACGACGATGCCATCGCCGCACTGCGGGACTCGGTCGCGCGGTTCGAGGCCTACCTCGCGGGCGAGCAGGAGCAGCGCCGCACCTACCGCATCGAGAACACGGTCACCGTCCGCGTTGCCGCCGCCGACTTCGACGCGATGGTCGAGGCACTGACGAGCCTCGCGCGGACCGTCGAGTCGCGCTCGGTGAACGTGCAGGACGTGACGGAGGAGTTCGTAGACGTGCAGGCCCGCCTGCGCTCGCGGCGCGCCGCCGAGGAGCGCTACCTCGCGATCCTCCAGCAGGCCAGCGACCTCAACGATGTCCTCGCCGTGCAGCGCCAGCTCGACCAGGTGCGCGAGGAGATCGAGCGCGTCGAGGGACGGCTGCGCTACCTCCGCGACCGCGTCGGCTTCGGTACGCTCACGGTGACGCTCTTCGAGGAGACCGAGTACGCCCTGACGGAGGGCCCTGGCTTCTTCTCCCAGGTGGCGGACGCCTTCGTGGACGGCTGGCGGGCGCTGCTCGACTTCGTGCTGGTCGCCCTCGCACTGTGGCCGTTCGTGATGCTGCTCGTCGGGAGCGTCTGGCTCTACCGCCGCTGGCGCCGCCGAAACCCGCGCACCGAGAGGCCCCGTGGTTCGCGTCGTAAACAGACTGCGCCCACGCCAAGCGAGCCGTAGCCCGTTGAATCACGGGGGGACTGTGGGCTATCCTTCCGCACCACCGACCCACTCCCCTACCTCCCTCGGATCATGGTTCAATGGCGCGGCCGTCGCAAGAGCGGCAACATCGTAGACGTGCGCGGTGGCGGTGGCCGTCGGCGAGGTGCTGTGGCAGGCGGCTCGCTTGGCTGCGGGACGCTCGTGCTTGTGCTCATTGCGGTGCTCCTGGGCGTTGACCCGCGGGAGATCCTGGGTCTCGTCGGCGGGGGGCAGCAGGCTCAGGTGCAGCAGCCTCAGACCACGGGACAGCAGCCCACCGACGAGGCGGGCGCGTTCACGTCGGTCATCCTCGCGAGTACTGAGGACGTGTGGAATCAGCTCTTCCGCGTGAGCGGCTACCAGTACACCGAGCCGCGCCTCGTGCTCTACAACGACCAGGTGCGCTCCGCGTGTGGCATCAATGGCGCGGCGACGGGCCCGTTTTACTGCCCCGCCGACCAGCAGGTCTACATCGACCTCAGCTTCCTGCGCGACCTCCAGCGCCTTGGGGCCCCGGGCGACTTCGCGTTCGCCTACGTGATCGCGCACGAGGTCGGGCACCACATCCAGACACTCACGGGCGTCTCGCAGCAGGTCAGCCAGGCGCAGCGCCGCTCCAGCCAGACCCGCGCCAACCAGCTCTCCGTGCTCCTCGAACTCCAGGCCGACTGCTACGCCGGCGTCTGGGCACACTACGCCAACCAGGAAGGCTACATCGAGCCCGGCGACATCGAGGAGGGCCTGCAGGCCGCGGCCGCCATCGGCGACGACCGCCTCGCGCGGATGAGCGGCCGCCCCGTCCAGCCCGACGGCTTCACCCACGGCACTTCGGCGCAGCGCGTCCAGTGGTTCCGCACCGGCTTCCAGACCGGCGACACCGACGCGTGCAACACGTTCAGTTGAGTGAATCAGCTCATGCTCGAGTCCGCTTCTGCGAGGAAGGCCACGTCGATGGGCACCTCGACCGAGCGCCCGCTGCGCGCGGTGAGCGTGACGGCGTCCCTGCTCGCGTGCGGATCGATGGTGGCGACGTGGTCAAAGTAGGGAGGGATGGGCGCGATGCCCGTGATGCAGGAGATCGGGAACGGCTCGCCATCCAGCACCACCGAGGTTGGGAAGCCTGCCTCGGAGACCGGATTCGCGGCCGCCGACTCGGCCAGGCCGAAGTGGAAGTAGGAGGTGACCTCCTCCAGTCCCAGCACGTTGACGTGCCGTCCGTTCCAGGGCGCGTAGTGCCGCCCCCCGTTGGAGATCCAGAGGATGGTCTGACGAAGTACGCGCGGGTCCTTCAGGGTGAACCACACGTAGCCCTCTTGCGGGAATGCGACGGCGGTCCACCCGAACGTGGCCTCCGGAGGCGCGGCGAGGAGAACGAGGTCCTCGTAGCCCCGTCGGGCGGGGTAACGGCTGAGATCGGCCGTCGTACCGCGGAGGGTCGGGACAGCATCGAGCGACTCGAACCGAGCGCCCGGCTCCAGGAGCGAGTAGCCGCGCTGGGCGGGCACCTCGACAGGACGTGGCGAGGTCTGGCCCCAGGCAAAATCACTCGTAGAGACGAGGCCGCTCTCCTCGCGGTCGGGGAAGCGGAGCATCGCGTGGTGCCCGAAGCTCATCGGTCCGGTCATCCCGTCGAGCGTGTGCCGCTGGTAGAGCGCGGCGTGCCCGTCCACGAGCGTGACCGTCTTGGTGACGCGGCCCGGGCGCACCGCGGTGTCGAGCGAGAGGTGAAGCGTCGTCCGGTCGTCGGTCTGCTCCAGGCGATCAAAGACCCAGGTCGCGTTGGCCGTCTCGCCATGCGGCGGGTGGCGCTCTCCTTCGAACGGCTCGGCGTTGCCGCCGAAGGGCGCGCAGAAGAAGTCGCCCCGGAGCACCTTCAGGATCGGAGGCAGGGCCGCCGTCTGCTCGGTGGCCCACGGAGCCACATGGTAGGGCTGGATGGTTCGGTCGCCAAGCCGAAACGTGACCGGACCCAGGTGTCCCCCCGTCTCGGTAACGAAGGCTTCAACGGTATCGTGAGCTAGCCGCCAAGAGGGCTGGCCGTGCACGGTGTAGGCGGGCGTCATCAGGCGTGGCAGGCAAGCGGCGCGCCTCGGACACCCACCTCGATGCGGGTGAGGTGCCAGCGGCCGAGGTTGGCGGCCAGGAGATGATCGAAGTCGGGGCCCGCGAAGGCGATGTTGGTCGGGTTGCCGAGCGTGTGCGCCTCCCAGTCGTCAATGAACACCTCGGGGGCCTCGCCGGGGACCACGCGGTAGATGCGACAGGGCGTGTAGCACGAGACGTAGAGTGCCCCCTCGGCATCGACGGCGACCCCGTCGGGAATCGTCTTGGGCAGCAGCGCCACCGTCTCACGCTCGCCCGCAGACCCGTCGGCGTTGATCGCCACCCGCTCGACGCCGGGCAGCCACGAGCACACGACGTAGAGCGCGTCCCGCTCCGGCGTCAGGCACATCCCATTGGCGAAGTTGAACGGCCCTGGATGCCACACCCAGACCCGCTCCTCCCGTACGGCGAGGATGCGCCCGTTGACTTCGCGGAAAGCCCCACTGTCGGAGACGTAGAGCGTGCCGTCCGGGGCGAACACGGGGAAGTTGGGAATCCCAAGCGGCGCACCGTCCTCGGGGGTGCGCGCGACCTCGGTGAGCGCATGCGTGGCGAGGTCGAGCCGCCAGACGCACTGGTTCTTGAGGTCACAAACCGCGAGCCACGACGCATCAGGGCTGAAGGCGATGCCGAGCACGAAGCCGCCCGTGTTCGCCACCTCCACCGCCTCGGTACCGCCCGCGTCGAGGCGGTAGATCTGCCCGGCCTCGCCGCCTGCCCACACCGAGCCGTCGGGGTGGACGGCCACACATTCGGGGTGATCGAGCCCGTCATAGAAAACAGAGGCACGGTCGAGCGAGAGTTGGGGCATGGTACTGTTTGCGTAATTCACCGGTCATACTCTCCTGTAGTCATCCCCGCGCACGCGGGGACCCACATGAATGGCTGGAGGCCCCCGGAAATGCGGAGGCCATCCGGATTGGAGAGGAGGTACTTCAGGCATTCATTCACTCGGAGAGAACGGTGAGAATGCGGACGCCAGATTGATCTGGTGGGTCCCCGCCTTCGCGGGGATGACTGGAATAGGAAACTTGAGGCTATGTACTCCCGCTTCTCCCTATCTGGCGGAAGATCGAGCGTATTCGAGTAAAGAATCGTGTACTGTGTGCATTTCCACGTCCGGCCCCTCACACTCCCAGACTCAAGGCGGCGGAGCCGACGGCTCGGCCCAGCCCTGCTTCGGCCAGAGGCTGAACCACGCGGGGCGCTGGGGGTCGCGGTCATAGGGGTAGCCACCGAGTTTGCGGTAGAGCTCTGCGTACTCGGCGAGCTTATCGCGGTCGAGGGTGACCCCAAGGCCGGGGCCGGTCGGGACGGCGATGTGGCCGTCCTTGTAGGCGAGCTTGCCCCCGGCGATCACGTCGTCGGTGAGGTGGTGGTAGTGGGCGTCGGCGGCGAAGGTGAGGTTGGGGAGCGCCGCCCCGAGGTGCAGCATCGTGGCGAGTTGGATGCCGAGCTCGCCGGACGAGTGGACCGCCACGCCATGCTGGAAGGTGTTGCACACGACGCCCGCCTTCCACGCCTGCCGCAGCCCGCCCCAGAACGTCGTGTCGAGGAGAATCACGTCCACCGCGCTGGTGCGGATCGAGGCGGCGAGCTGCTCGAAGTTGGTGACGACGGTGTTCGTGGCCGTCGGGATGCGCACGGCCTCGCGGACGCGGCGCATGCCCTCCAGGCCCCACGTCGGGTCCTCGAAGTAGTCGTTGTTGAGGTCCTCGATGGCGCGGCCGACGCGGATGCTCTCCTCCACCGACCACGCGGCGTTCGGGTCGATGCGCAGGCGATGCCCCGGCAGCGCCTCGGCGAGCGCGCGGAAGACCTCGATCTCGTGGTCCGGCGCGAAGACGCCTGCCTTGAGCTTGTGCGACGTGAAGCCGTAGCGCTCCACCAGGTCACGGGCGTGGCGCACCATCCGCTCCGGCGAGTCCTCGCCCCCCTGTCCGTTTGTCTGCGCGCGGCCGTTGGTGTCGGAGGGATAGCGGAAGAAGAGATACGAGGCGAAGGGCACCCGCTCGCGCACGGCCCCGCCGAGCAGGTCGCAGGCGCGGACGCCGAGCTTCTTCCCGATCAGATCGATGCAGGCAAACTCGATGGCTGCGTGGAGTTGGAGGCGGTTGTTGTAGAGCGAGGCCGTCGGGTTGCAGATCTTCCAGAAGAGCGCCTCCAATTGCATGGGGTCGTGCCCTACGAGGTAGGGCTTGAGCCCCCGGAAGGCGGCCTCGGCCGACTCGCCGCCGCCGCCCATCTCGCCCAAGCCGACGAGCCCCTCGTCCGTCTCCACCTCCACGATGGTCCGGACGAAGCGGCCCCAGTGGGCCCCGTTGGCGTGCCGGAGCGGCGCTTCGAGCGGGACCGTGACGGTCGTGGCGTGGAGGTCGGTGATCTTCATGCGTCGTCCTCCGCCGTGCGCTTGCTACCACCGATGGAGAGGCCAAGGCCGCCGTCGATCCGGTAGGCCTGCCCGGTGATGAAGCTTGCCTCGGCGCTGCAGAGGAAGCCGATCAGTTGGGCGACTTCCTCCGGCATGGCAATGCGTTTGACGGGGTGCATCGCGTTGACCTCGCGCATCACCTCGTCGGGGTCGGGCGACTCGTTGACGGCCCACCGCAGCATCGGGGTGTCCACGGTGCCCGGGCAGACCGCGACGCAGCGGACGGCCGGCGCGTAGTCCACGGCGATGCTCCTCGTGAGCCCGAGCAGCGCCGTCTTGCTCGTGGTATAGGCCGCCACGTTGGCCTGCGTGATGAAGCTCTGCACGCTCGCCACGTTGACCACCACCCCGCGGCCGCGTTCGACCATCGACGGGAGCGCTGCCTTCGCGCATAGGAAGGCGCTTTTGAGGTTAACGTTCATCACCTCATCCCAGAGCGCCTCCGTCGTCTCGGTGACGGTCCCGTAGCGCTGGATGCCCGCGTTGTTGACGAGGATATCGATCCCGCCAAACGCATCGCGGACCGCTTCAAACGCGGCGGTGACGGCCCTCACGTCGGACACGTCGCACTGGACGAAACGCGCACCTTCCAGAGCAGCGGCGGTCTCGGCTCCTACCGGGTCGGCGTCGAGGAGCGCGACGCGGGCACCCTCCGCCGCGAAGAGGCGGGCCGTCGCGGCGCCGATGCCCTTGGCCGCGCCCGTCACGACGGCCACGTGGTCGGAGAATCGCATGGTCAGGCCTCTTCCTCGTGTACGGGGTTGGTAAGGGCACCGATGCCATCCACCTCGATGGTGACGGTGTCGCCAGGCTGCAGCCAGCGCGGCGGCGTCCGCGCCATCCCGATACCCACAGGCGTGCCGGTAAGGATGACGGTGCCGGGAAGCAGCGTGGTGCTGCCGCTCATAAACGCGATGGTCTCCGCCACCGAGAAGATGAGGTCGGCGGTACTGGATTCCTGCATAACCTCGCCGTTGAGGCGTGTGCGGATCGTGAGCGCGGTCGGGTCGAGGTCGGTGGCGATCACGGGGCCGAGCGGACAGAACGTGTCGAAGCTCTTGCCGCGGCACCACTGGCTCCCGCCCCGCTCGATCTGCCAGTCGCGGGCGCTCACGTCGTTGGCGCAGGTGTAGCCGAGCACATAGTCGAGGGCGTCGGCTGCCCGGACGTTCTTGCAGCGCCGCCCGATTACCACGGCCAGCTCGCACTCGTAGTCCACGCGCTCGCTGCGCAGCACGCGCGGGAGGAGGATCGGTGCGTCGGGTCCGATGACCGCGTTGACGCCTTTGGCGAAGACGACCGGAAAGTCAGGGATCGGCAAGCCCGCCTCGACGGCGTGTGCGCGGTAGTTCAGTCCAATGGCCCACACCGCCGGCGGGTCGACGGGGGCCAGACGCTCGGCGACGTCCGCAACCTGCTCCGTCACGTGCAGCTCGCCGAAGGGCGCGCCCGTGACGACGCGCACCGTCCCGTCGTCCTCGACGGCCCCGTAGCCGACCTGGCCTTCGGAATCGCGGTAGCGGAGAAGCTTCATAGGGATCGGCGCAAAGGGAACAACTCAGGTGGGAACAACTCAGGTGCCAGCGGTCCAGCCGCCGTCGATGTAGAACGGAACGCCTGTGACGAACGACGCCTCGTCGGAGGCGAGGTACGCGGCGGCAGCGGCGATCTCCTCGGGGCGTCCCATGCGCCCGACGGGCTGCGTCGCGGTCATTGTGGCGCGTGCCGCTTCGGGGTCGGGGTAGGCAGCCAGGCGCTCGGTGACGAACGGCGTCTCGACCCGGCCGGGGCAGATGGCAACGGCCCGGATGCCGTCGGCGGCGTGGTCGAGGGCGAGGCACTTCGTGAAGCCCACCACGCCGAACTTCGTCGCGCAGTAGGCCAGCCGGTCGCGGATACCGACGATGCCGCCGATGGAGGCCAGGTTGAGAACCACGCCTCGACGTGCCGCTAGCATCCCAGGCAGGAAGGCGTGCGTGACGTTGAACACCCCCCGCAGGTTGACCGCGTAAAGTCGGTCGAAGTCCGCCCCAGTAGTTTCCAACAGCGTCCCGACATGGCCCACGCCCGCGTTGTTGACGAGGACGTCGAGCCGTCCGCAAACGTCGTGGACCGCCTGCGTGGCGGCGGCGCAGCTGGCCTCGTCCGTCACATCGAGGCGGAGGAAACGCGCTGTGCCGCCCTCGACGCGGAGGGCCTCGGCTGTGGCTGCGCCCGTGTCGGCGTCCACGTCCGTCACCCACACCGTGGCCCCCTCGCTGGCGAAGCGCCGCGCAATGGCTGCGCCGATGCCGGAGCCAGCTCCGGTGACGAGTGCGATGTGGTCGGAAAGAGACATGCGGGGGAAAGAGCTTGGGACCTATCCGGAAAGTCCTCGCAGCGGCGCCCGGCTGCACGAACGCTGTGCTGCGTCGCGCTGCATCGCCGATGCTGGCGCATCGCCTGCCTCACGCTCCTTGCTCAGCGCCCGTTCGCTCGGGCTTCTTGCTCTACGTTGACTTCCCAGATAGGTCCTTGACAGGCTGCAACGCAGCGCTGTATCCTCTGTGAAGAAAAGCTAAAGTCATCAGATCACTTTGTCAATGCTTACGACGCAGGCGATCCCGCTGGCCCCCGTTGCCCGCCGCAGCCTCCCTGACGACCTCGCCCGCCGCATCACGCAGTTGATCGAGGCCGAGGGGCTGGCCGCTGGCGACCGGCTGCCGACCATCACGGAGCTAGCGCGCCGCTTCGGCGTGGGCACGCCTACCCTCCGCGAAGCGCTCACCAAGCTCGAGACGCTCGGGACCGTCACCGTCAAGCACGGCTCCGGCGTCTACGTCGGCGAGCGCCGAAACGCCCTCTTCGCCTCTAACCCGGTCCTGGCGGGCGCGCCCACCAAGAAGACGCTCCTCGACCTCGTCGACACCCGCATCATGGTAGAGGTGGAAGCGGCACGCCTCGCAGCTGCCCATGCCACCCCGGACGACCTCGCGCAGATGACGTCCCTGTTGGACCATGCGCAACGCCACCTCGACAACGGCGACGACCTCAGCGCGACCAACATGGCGTTCCACGCGGCCGTGGCACAGGCTTCGGGCAACAGCGTGCTCCGCCAGGTCCTCGACGTCCTCACCCGGCTCTTCCAGGCCGAGCAGCGCGTCATCCTCGACATCCACGGCTCGCGCGAGCAGGACCACCACGAGCATGTGGGAATCCTTAGCGCCCTGCGGGAGGGCGACGAGAACCTCGCGGCCGAGCGGATGCGGGCCCACCTCGCGGGCGTCCGCGCGGTGCTGCTCCAGTGGGATGAAGAAGCCCGCCCCTTCGCTCCCTGACGCCTCTGCCTATCCCGCTTTCCGCTCGACAACGCGCGCTCCCCCGATAGCGATGTCTCCCCCGGTCCCCATCTCCCTCTCGACCAGCCCCGCGCTCCGGGCCTGCCTGGCACTGTGGCTGACGTGCCTGCTGCTTGCTGCGACGCCGGCGGGAGCCCAGACGGGCAAGATCGCGGGGGTGGTCACCGACGCCGAGACCGGCGAGACGCTCCCAGGCGCGAGCGTTGTCGTGGTTGGGACGAGCTATGGAGCCGCCACCGACCTGGACGGGCGCTACACGATCATCGGGGTCCGGCCGGGGACGTACACGCTCCGCGCTTCGTACGTCGGCTACACCGAGACGCTCGTTGAGGAGGTGCGCGTGCAGAGCGGGCTTACGACCCGCATTGAGATCGCCATGCAGCCAGGAGCATCGGATGTCGGGGACGAGATCATCGTGACTGCCGAGCGCCCGGCGGTGCAGCCCGACGAGACCGCGAGCGTGCAGTACCTCGACATCGGGGCTATCGAGGAGTTGCCCGTGACGAGCACGGAGGAGGCGCTCTTCGTTCAAGCCGGGGTGTTCTTCGACTTCCAGCCCATTGAGGGCGGCCTCGGCGGCTCGGGGCGCGGCGAGCCGCGCTACGCGGTCCGCGGCGGCGACCAGACCGAGGTGCTCTGGTTCCTCGACGGTGTCCGCACCACCTCGCTCATCGAGGGCCGTGCCGACCAGGGCGGCTCCTACACGGGCGTCAACCCGCATGCGGTGCAGGAAGTCCAGATCCTCACCGGCGGCTTCCCAGCCGAGTACGGTGACGCGCAGTCAGGCATCGTCAACGTGGTCACGCGCGAAGGCGGCCCCCGCTACGAGGCTTCGGCGGAAGTGCTCTACGGCCCGCCCGGGCAGCGGCACTTCGGCAACTATCTCTTCGACCGCGACACCCAGAAGGAGTTCATAGACAACACACTCGATGACGGCACCCTCGACCCGGCGTGGTGGACCGAGGTCCGCCAGGACCAGGTCTACGACTACCGCGACCTCACCGACCGGCAGCTCTGGGGCAGCCTCGGCGGGCCGGTGCCTGGGCTCGCAGGTGTGGACGGGCGCTTCTTCGTCGCGGCCCAGTCCCACCGCATGGCCTACATCTACCCCCGCCCCATCAACCACCGCGAGCACGACGACCTGCTCGGCAACCTCGTCCTCCGCCCCGGCAACGCGATGAAGCTGCGCCTGAGCGGGCTCTACAGCCGGTCGCTGCACTCCACGCTGCAGGAGAACGGCGACTTCATCAACCAGGCTAAGTACTACCGTGGCTGGGGCTCGCTCCTCGAAGCCCGCCACCTCATGGGCGCGGCCGAGTGGACGCACAGCCTCTCGCCGTCGATGTTCTACACCCTCAAGCTAAGCACCTTCTCGCTCGACCTCCGGGAGGACCCGAGTGCCTTCGCACGCGAGGGGCGCACGCAGGACGCGGACGCCGTCACCATCTTCGGCTTCCAGCGCTACGACGGCTTCGGCGACGAGCCCTTCGACCAGTTCTCGTTCCTGTTCGACCGCCACGAGCGCGTCGGGGACGTGTCGTTGGAGGGCAGCCTCTCCTGGCAGATCGACGACGCCAACCTCCTCAAAGGCGGCTTCGAGGCCCGCCTCAACACCTACGACGAGATCCGCTCGTTCCGCTTCCCTTCGTCCACCACAGACGAGCGGTACTGGCTCAACCGCGGCCTCGACGAGACCTACCACCCCCTTCAGTTCGCCTTCTATCTCCAGGACAAGATGGAGTTCAAGGGCATGATCCTCAACCTGGGGCTGCGCTACGACTACTTCAACCCCAACCGCGACTGGTTCACCACCCGCGACCTGTTCAACCTCGCCGTTGACCCGGACTTCGACCCGGCACTTGACCCGGATGGGGACCAGGTGGACAGCAACGGGCGCATGAAATACAGCTTCGACAACGTGCTTGACAAGCCGCGCGCGCCAGCGCGGTCGTTCCACCGGCTCAGTCCGCGCATCGGGGTGTCGTTCCCGATCACCGAGGGCTCGGTGCTGCACTTCAACTACGGGCAGTTCTACCAGCCGCCGCCCCTCGACCGGATGTTCGAGTTCGGCTACTTCCGGCCCGAATACATCGTCGCGTGTGAGCAAGCACTCGACGCGAACCCAAGTACCAGCCAGCAGGGGTGCCCGTCGGCCGAAGGCGATCCGGAGCGCGTCGCGGTGACCTCGCTGGGCTCGCTTGAGCCGGAGCGGACGGTGTCGTTCGAGGTCGGCATCGCGCAGCAGTTCGGCGACCTCGGCGTGCTCAACGTGACGGGGTTCTACAAGGACGTGTTCGACCAGACGCTGCCCCGCGTGGGCCTCTTCGACCGCATCGTGCAGGGCTTCGACCCCTTTCGCGGGCAGACTTCGAACGTCGCCTTCGTGAGCAACTTCTCCGGCGACTATGGCGACGCGCGCGGCTTCGAGGTCAACTTCCGCACCCTCTTCAGCCGCCACGTCACGCTCGACTTCAACTACTCGTTCTCGCGCACCACGCTGGGCCGCGCCACTCCTGGCTTTGTCACGTTCGACTCGACGGGCACCGCCGCGCTCACCTACGACGACGAGGCCAGCAAGCGCCTCCCCACCGAGCAGACGTTCAGCCGCCCGCACATCTTCCGCGCCAACCTCTTCCTCCGCTACCCCGAGGGGGGCCAGCGCTGGTTTGACCGCGCGCTCGGAGGCACGAGCGTGAGCTTCCTGGGGCGCTACGTCAGCGGCCGCGCTTTCACCTACCTCGGCCCCGAAGACCCGCCGGACACCGTCGACAACCAGCGCTTCCCCGCCATCCGGCAGATCGACCTCCGCCTGGAGAAGCAGGTCACCATCGGCGCGCACGCGCTCTCGGTCTACACCAACATCACCAACCTCTTCAACACCCGCAACCTCCGCTCCTTCGGTGACGCGCTGTTCGACCCCGAGGCCACGCCCAACTTCGTCGAGGAGGGGACCATCACCCGGGTGGACGGCGGCGGCTACGACATCAGCTGGCAGACCTACTTCCCCCCGCGTCGCGTCGTGTTCGGCGTCCGCTACGACTTCCGATGAATGCTTCACGACATAGCATCCTCGCCCTTGTGCTGTGGCTGACGATCCCCGTCGTCGAGGCGCAGATCCGCGAGGCCGACTTCCTCGTCCACGACCGGGGCGAGCTGTGGGAGACGGCCAAGGACGACGGGACGCTCGGCGCGCCCAACCCGCTCGACCTCTTCGAGTCCTTCCCGAGCATGGACTGGCCGGGAGGACCGAGCATCCTCACCACGAAGGAAGAGCAGCGCTCCTACCACGCCGGGATCGGACTGTGGATAGGCGGGCGCGACGGCGGCGGCACGGTCTTCTTCGACGAGTTGGGGCCGTTCGAGACCGTCGAGGTAGCCGACGTCGAGCCGATTGTCGAAACGGAGAATTTCGTCGAGACCCCGGGCTACGACCCCAGCGAGGCGGAGGAGGTCATCGTCGCGTCGTTCACGACGACCTCCGGGCTAAGGGTGCAGCGGACGAGCCGTGCATGGAGCTTCCGGGGGCTCAATACCTTCGTCCTCGTGGAGGTCGCGGTGACGAATGAGACCGGCGGCTCGCTGAGCGACGTGTTTGTCGGCGTGCCTGCGCTGCTGCGGCCGAGCTACCAGGACATCAACGTCCACAACGGCTGGGGCGACGACTTCAACCGTACCGACGAATTGGTCGCCTACGACGCCGACCGCGCGCTCCTCTATGCCTACGACGACACGCCCAACTTCGACCTGACGGGCGACGTGGGTAACTACTGGGCGGTGCGCGACGAGCTGCGCACGACTGGCTACGCGGGCGTTGCTCTCCTCGATGCGCCGCTGGGCACCGGTGGGGAGACGCAGCCCGCGACCGTCTTCTGGGCGCAGACGCTCGGCAACGAGTTGGAACTCACCACGGCCAGTTCGACGGCGGCAGCGCTCTACGCGATCCTTGACGGCACCGACGCCAGCCTCCAGGCGACGCCGGACGAGCGGCTGACCCCGCTGATGCTGCTCGGCTGCGGCCCTTATGCCCTGGCTCCCGGCGAGACGGTGCGCATCGCCTTTGTGGAAGCCGTGAACGGGCTGCCGCTCGACGAGGCGCGCGAGGGGCTCGCCGCGCAGGCCGACCTCCCCGCCGGCCTCGACTCGCTCCAGGCGAGCATCGACCGTGCCCAGGTGCTCTACGACGCGGGCTATGCCGCCGAGGCCATCCCACCGCCCGCGCCGCCGCTCGAGATCATCCCGCTGCCCACGACGCAGGAGATCGCCATCTCGTGGCCCGCTATCGACCAGACGTGGGCCGACCCACTCACCGGGGCACGCATCACTCAATACAACGTTTACCGAAGCGAGACAGGCTTCATCGGTCCCTTCGAGCCAGGCAGCCCCCGCCGTGTGCGCGTGGACAACGACATCGACATCGGGCGCTTCTTCGACGCAGAGGCCAACGTGTGGCGCATCCAGGACGCCCGCGTTGGGCTCGGCTTCAGCTACGTCTACGCCGTCACTGCCGTCGACGAGGACGGGCACGAGAGTTGGCTCACCAACCGCAACGCGGACCCGGTGACCGTAGCGAGTAGCCCTGCCCTCGACGCGATGAACGTGCGCGTCTTCCCCAATCCGTTCCGCCGCACCTCGGGCTTTCCCTCGACGGAGGACGCCAACTCGATTGTCTTCAACAATCTGCCAGCCCGCGCCACGATCCGGATCTATACGTCGAGCGGGGAGCTCATCCGCACGCTGGAGCACGACAACCCGAGCGTGGCGCAGGCGGTCTGGGACCAGCTCTCCGACGCGCGCCAGCGCACCGCACCGGGTATCTACTTCTGGACCGTCCAGTCCGACGTGGGGACGGCCCAGGGCACGCTCCTCATCATCAAATGAGGCTGGCCATGCACCCACGCACCCCCACCGCCTTCCTCCTAGGCCTGCTCCTGCTGCTGGGCGTCAGCCTCGCGTCGGGCCCCGAGGCGCGGGCGCAGCTCGACCAAGGCTTCGAGTTCGAGAAGTCGGGGGCGGCGGGGTTCCAGTTCCTCAAGATCGGCCTGGGCGCGCGGGAGAGCGCGCTCGGCGAGGCCGCCGCCGCGATGACCTACGACGCGAACGCGGTCTTCTGGAACGTCGGCGCGCTCCCCCTCGTCGACGGGCCGCAGGCGGCGTTCACGCGGAACGAGTGGCTCGTCAACAGTTCGCTCGACGCGGTGGTGGTGGCGGTACCGCTGGGCTCCTATGCGCTAGGCCTGAGCGTCGTCCGCTTCGGCATCGAGCCGTTCGAGGAGACGACGGTGCAGGAGCCCGACGGCACCGGGCGCCTGGTGGAGGCGGGCGACGTGATGGTCGGCCTCGCCGCTGCGCGCCGCTTCACGGACCGGCTCACCATCGGCGTGCAGGCGAAGTACGTCATCGAGACGCTCGACGACGACACCTTCACGAACGTCCTCTTCGACGTGGGGGCGCTCTACTACACCGGCTTCCGGCAGCTGCGGCTCGCCTTCACGCTCCAGCACTTCGGGCCGGACGTGCAGGGCGTGGAGCAGACCTTCCGCACGCCGCTCCTCTTCCGCGTGGCTGCGGCGGACGACCTCGCCGAGTTCGGCGATGTCCGCGTGGCCGGGACCGTGGAGCTGGTCCACCCGACCGACAACCAGGAGTGGGTCAACGGCGGCCTCGAAGCCATCGTGCTGGACGTGCTCGCGCTGCGGACGGGCTACCGGATCGGCGTGGACGAGGGCGCGTGGTCGACGGGCGCGGGCGTGATGCTGCCGCGCCTCGGCGGCGTCGGGGTGGTGGCCGACTACGCCTACGTCCCCTTCGGCGAACTGCTCGGCGCGACGCACCGCTTCACCGTGCGCCTGGGCCTATGAGCCGCCTGACGACCATAGCGCAGCGCGTTGGCTGGGGACTACTCGCCGTCGTCACGGTGGGGTTTCTCCTCTGGACGCCCGAGCGCGTCGCGCCGGAGGACGGCAAGACGCACATCCGCTACTGGTACATCGTCGGCGCGCAGGACGACATACCGTACCACGCGCGCCGCTTCAACGAGGTGCAGGACTCGATCGTCGTGGACGCGACGCCGATCCCGTGGCAGGAGCACGAGCGCAAGATCCTCACCGCCGTCCTCTCCGGCGACCCGCCCGACGTGGTGAGCCAGTTCGTCCCCGTCGTGAAGTGGGCCTCGCGCCTCGCCCTCGAACCGCTCGACGACCTCATCGAGGCCACGGCGCTCGACACGACGCAGTTCTTCCCCGCGCTCTGGAGCGAGATGGGCTGGCAAGGCCGCACGTTCGCGCTGCCGATCAACTCGACGTCGTACGCGCTCTTCTACAACAAGACGCGCTTCCGCGAAGCCGGACTCGATCCCGAGCGTCCGCCGCAGACGTGGGACGAGGTAGTCGCCGCCGCGCGGCGGCTCTCCGAGCGCGATCCAGACGGGCGCCTCGTACGCGCTGGCTTCATTCCCGACTATGGCAACCTGCCCACGACGCAGCTCATGGCGTGGCAGCAGGACGTGGAGTTTTTGGCGCCCGACGGCCTGACCGTCCAGCTCAACATGCCCGCGATGGAGCAGTCGCTGGGATGGATCGCCGAGTTCTACGCGGAATACGGCGTGGACGACCTCAAGGCGTTCACGGCGGGCCTCGGCAACGCCGACCAGCACGGGTTCATGTCGGGGCGCATCGGAATGGCCGTCCTCGACCTGAGCTACCTCGAACAGCTGGCGATCTACGCCCCAGAGTTGGACTATGGTGTGGCCGCGATCCCGACGTTCCCCGGACGCCCGACAGCCTCGTCAGCCGGAAGCTGGTGGCTGGCCGTGCCGAGGGGCGCGCGTCACCCCGAGGCCGCGTTCGCGTTCATGCGCTTTGCGGTGCAGAAGCACATCCAGCTTGAGGAGATCGCCGCGTCGGACGACGACCTCTTCCCGGCCAACCGCTTCGCCGCGACGGACTCGAGCTTCCTCAATAGCCCCGAGATGGAGGTCTTCGCCCGCCAGATGGAGGTCGCCCACTCGCCGACCGTGGTACCGCTGGCGCACGACGTGTTCTGGCGCGAGTTCTTCGGCGCGCAGGAGCGGGTGATCTATGGGCTGCAGACGCCCGCCGAGGCGCTCCAGCAGGCCGAAGCCGTCGTGCAAGACGCCCTCGACCGCGCGGCCTCCTACGACCACTACGTCCGCGCCAACGTCTCGCTCGACGGCCCCGCACAAGACCGCGGGAGGCGCTGAGCGATGTGTAGGCCCAAGCTCCTTAACTTTACCCCCGTCATCCCCGCGCACGCGGGGACCCACAGGCTTACGACAGCGAGTGGATCCTGGCTCCGTGATCACGAAGACGGATCGTCAGGCATTCGAGGGGGAATCGAGCGGGCAAGCCATCGGCCTAGTGATGCCGTCTACGCGCGCACGCGGAAGCCGATAACCAGCGCCATTCAATCATTCCGGTGGATCGCATGGGTCCCCGATCAAGTCGGGGATGACGCGGAGGGCAGATCGAAACGATGCGCCTCTGTCTCTCGGAGTTGGGCAGAGCGCCTGCGTTGCTCAAGCAGCGAAGAGGTGTAGCGCCATGCAGACCGACGCTGTCTACGAAATGCGTGTGCCAGCTGGCCCACCGTTCGTCCCCCCTCCGGCGGACGAGGGGCGGCTGCGCCGCCTGTGGGCGCGCCTCCAGACGAACCGCGGGCGCGAGGCGACCGCTGGCTACCTCTTCCTCTCGCCGTGGCTGATCGGCTTCTTCGTCTTCGGGCTCTACCCGATGGTGATGTCGCTCTACTACAGCCTCTGCCGCTTCGACGTGCTGCGCATCCCGCAGTTCATCGGGCTCGGCAACTACGAGACGCTGCTCACCGCCGACCCCTACTTCGGCATCGCGGTCTGGAACACGCTCGTCTACACGGTCCTCCGGGTGCCCTTCGCCATCATCGGGTCACTGCTGCTGGCGGTGCTCGTCAACCAGAGCGTGCGCGGCATCAAGGTCTTCCGCACGGCCTTCTTCCTGCCGTCGATCATCACCGGCGTCGTGCTGTCGGTGATCTGGCTGTGGCTCTTCAACCCGTCGATGGGGCTCGTCAACGAGGTACTCGGGTGGGTCGGCATCGAGGGGCCGCTTTGGCTGCAAAGCCCGGCCTGGTCGAAGCCCGCGCTCGTGCTCATGGGGCTGTGGTCGATCGGCGGCGCGCGGATGATCGTATTCCTAGCGGCGCTGCAGGGCATCCCGAGCCACCTCTACGAAGCCGTCGAGATCGACGGCGGCGGGGCGTGGGCCAAGTTCCGGTATGTCACCGTGCCGATGCTCTCGCCGGTGATCTTCCTGTGGACGGTACTGGAGGTCATCTTCTCGTTCCAGGTCTTCACCGAGGCCTACGTGATGACGCAGGGTGGCCCGCTCAACTCGACCCTGTTCTACAACCTATACCTCTACTACAAGGCGTTCGACGACTTCGAGATGGGCTATGCCTCCGCTATGGCCTGGATTCTGCTCGTCATCACGCTGGTGGTCACCGTGATCCAGTTCCGCCTCGGCAAGCGCTGGGTCCACTACGAGGGAGGGACGTGATGGCTGCACCCCGATCTACAGGGCGCCCCATCGCCCTCAAGCAAGCGCTGAGCTACGGCGGGCTCCTCGCCGTGGCGTTCGTGCTGCTGCTGCCGTTCGCCTGGATGGTGTCGACCTCGCTGAAAGGCAACGAGGCCATCTTCGCCATCCCGCCGCAGTGGATCCCGGAGACGCTCCGGTGGGACAACTACGCCGAGGTCTTCGAGCGGATGCCGTTCCTGCTCTACCTCCGCAACACGACCGTCATCACCGTCTTCACCATCATCGGTACGGTGGGGTCGAGCGCGCTCGTGGCCTACGCGTTCGCCTGCCTCCGCTGGCCGGGACGCGACATGCTGTTCCTCTTCGTGGTCGCGACGATGATGCTGCCGCTGCAGGTCATCATGATCCCGCTCTTCGTGCTCTTCAAGGAGTTCGGCTGGCTCAACACCTACAAGCCGCTCATCGTCCCGGCCTTCCTGGGCGGGGGCGCGTTCAACATCTTCCTGATGCGGCAGTTTTTCCTCACACTCCCGAGCGAGCTCTTCGACGCGGCGCGCATCGACGGGGCGAGCGAGTGGACCATCTTCTGGCGGATCGCGCTCCCGCTGGCACGGCCGGCCCTGGTGACGGTGGCGCTGCTGACGTTCATGTTCGCCTGGAACGACTTCCTCGGACCGCTGATCTACCTCTCGGACCAGGCGAAGAACACGCTCGCGCTCGGCCTCGCGCTCTTCACCGGGCAGCACCAGACCGATTGGGGCGTGCTGATGGCCGCCTCGATCCTGATGATGGTGCCGGTTATCGCGCTGTTCTTCTTCTTCCAGCGCTACTTCATCAAGGGCTTCACCATGAGTGGGTTGAAAGGATGATGCGCTGGATTGTCTCTATCGCCTGGATCATCTGCGCCCCGCTGGCCGCGCAGCCGGTCACGGCACCGCTCAATGCCGATGGCAGCGTGCCGGTCTGGCTTACCGCCGGCCCGTTCGAGCAGCCGACCGTCGGCTTCGGCTTCCCCGACGACACCGACCTCATCGCCGAATCAGACGCCGACCCTGCGGAAGGCGAACCCGAGGCAAGCCCGTGGACCGCCGCCGGCATCGTGACGTGGCGACCGGCGGCTCCCGACGACGCGGGCTTCGTCGACTTCCACGCAGCCTTCGCCGACGTGCCCCCTGGCGATGGTCCCGAGAAAATCTGGTGGTCGAAGGTCGGCTATGCGTACACGACTATCGAAAGCGCGACCGCACGCGATGCACTGCTGCTGCTCGGCAGCAATAGTTCCCTCAAGGTGGTGGTCAACGGCGAGACCGTCCTCACTGCGTCCAACGAGCGCAACGCGGTCGCCGACGAAGACACCGTGCGTGTGCGGCTTCAGGCCGGGACCAACCGGTTGCTCGTCAAGGTGGGGCAGACGCACCGCAACGAGGGCGTGCAGTTCTTCGTGCCGCTCGCCTGGCAGTGGGGCTTCTACGCGCGTCTCGTCACCCCGGGCGGTACCCCGGTTGAGGCGGACGCAGCTGTCTCGCTGCGCGGCGACGCTCCCGAAGCCACCGTCGCTTCGTCGATGTTTTTCCGTGAGACCGAGGAGGGACTGCGCCAGCGCTATGACCTTACCGTGACCCGCCGCACGCCCGGCGTCGGCGAGGGAAACGTTCGGCTGACCATCGGCGACGAGACGCTCGCGGTGCCCCTCAACACGGTGCCGTTCGGCCTCAGCCGCCACGAACTCTGGGGCCCACCCATTGATGAGCCAACCCAAGCGACGCTGGACGTGGCGACCGACGGTGGAGCGCCCATCGGGCAGACGGTGACGCTGGAGCCGCAGCCACGCTACGAGTTGCACCTCATGCTCAACTCCCACACCGACGTCGGCTACACGCACCCGCAGCCGACTGTTGCCGAGAAGCACGCGCTCCTGCTGGACGAGGTGATCGCGCGCGCCGAGGCGGAGCCGGACTTCGCGTGGACCATCGAGACGATCTGGCAGCTGGAGCAGTTCGTCGAGGCGCGCGCGCCGGAGCAGGTCGAGCGGCTGATGGCGCTCATCCGGGCTGGGCGCGTCGCGGTCGCGCCGGTCTACGCGAACCCGTTCACGGGCTGGATCAGCGAGGAGGAGTTGCTCCACTCGTTCACGCTCGGAGAGGCCTACGCCGAGCGCTTCGGCTTCGACTACACCGCCGCGCTCTCGAACGACGTGCCGGGGTTCGCGTGGATGCTCCCCTCAGCGCTGCGCGACGCAGACCTCGACTTCTTCGTGACCGGCCTCAACGAGGTGTACGGCGGCTACGCCTTCCAGCAGTCGCTCCCCAAGGCGTTTCAGTGGGAAGGGGCCGACGGCTCGACGGTCTTGACCTACCGAACGGAGGCCTACAACGAGGGGCAGAGCGTCGGGCTCGTCAAGGGGCCCGGGGCCGTCCTGGACCGGCTGCGCGAGCGGCTGCTACGCCTCCGCGCGCAGGGTAACGAGCACGAGGTGGTCTTGCTCAACACCACCTTTGCCGACAACGGAGGTATCCCGAACGCCGAGTTAGCCACAGCGCGGGCGTGGAACGAGGCCTACGCCTACCCGCGCATCGTCATCAGCACGCTCGACCGCTTCGTCGAGGCCTTCACCGCCTGCTGCGCCGAGGAGCTGCCGACGGTGCGCGGCGACTGGATTTCGAACTGGGACGTGCTCTATCAGGGCGAGCTCGCGCGCGTCGTGCGGCAGCGCTGGGCGCAGCACCGGCTCCCGCTAGCCGAAGCAATGTCGACGGCGGCGTGGCTCTCCGACGGCCGGGCCTCGCTCCAGCCGCGCGTGGACGACGCCTACCACCACCTGCTCCAATACAGCGCCCACGGGAGCGGCCTGGAGCACGGCTACGGCGGGCCCGACGAGAACGCCATCACGATGGCCTACCGCGAGGGCTACGTGCAGGGCGGCCTGCTCGCCACCGAGGCCGTGCTGCAGCGCGCCATGCGCCGCCTCGTCCAGCCGATGGAGTCGTTCGAGACGGAGGCCATCTTCGCCTTCAACGCGATGGGCGTCGCCCGCGACGTACCGCTTGCGGTCGAGTTTGCGCACGACGCGGCGCGCTACCGGGTCGTCGACGGCGCGACGGGTGAGGAGCTGCCGAGCTTCGCCGACGGCTACCACCTCCATTTCGTGGCGCGCGACCTGCCCGCGGTGGGCTACAAGAAGCTGCGCCTCGAACCGCGCGGCGAGGCCCCGACGACCGACCTCCGCATGGAGGCCACGACGATCGAGAACAGCCACTACCGCCTCACGGTCGACCCCAGCACAGGGCAACTGGCGAGCGCTCTCGACAAGCGCAGCGGCACCGAGTTGGTCCGGGCCGACGCCGCGCTGCCGTTCGGGCTGCCCGTCCGCGCGGAGTTCGGCGACCCATCCGGCTTCGCCTCCCTCATGGTGGGCGATGTCAGCGTGACGGTGCACGACGAGCGGCCCGCCCGGCTGCGGCTGACCGTTGAGTTCGGCGCGCCTGACTCCAGCCAAGCCGTCGTGCCGCAGGTGGCGTACACCCTCTGGGAAAACCTCGACCGCGTGGAGGTCGAAGCGGAGGTCGACTTGGAAGCACTGGCCCCGGTCGAGGTGACCGAGGAGTATGGCCTCCCCTTCCCCTTCGCGCTCGACGCGCCGACCGCCCACCTCGGCCTCCTCGGCGGCTTTGCCGATCCGACGGTGGACCGCTTTGCCGCTTTTGACCACGACGCGTTTTCGCTCCGCCAGAGCCTCGCTCTGACGGAAGGCGGTGACTCCGACGCGGCGCGTAGCCTCAGCTGGGCGGCGGCTGACAGCCGCGTCGTCAAGCTCCGCGAGACCCCGGGCGAAGCCGCGCCGACGGTGGTGGCCGTGCTCGCCAACCACTTCCCGCCTGCGTGGAACCGCAACGAGGAGAACGAGGGCGTGTGGCCGCTCCGCTTCGCCTTCACCCATCGCGAGGGGGCCTTCGACGCCGCGTTCACGGACCACTTCGGCCGTGCGTTCGCGCAGCCCGCCGCCGTCTACCCGACTTGGCTGGCCGCCGCCGATCCGGCGCGCTCCTTCCTCACGCTTGACGGCGACTCCGTCCACCTGCTCGCTTTCCAGCCCGCCGCAGAGCCCGGGGACGCCAGCGTGCTCGTCCGTCTCAAAAACCCGAGCCCCGACGAAGACGCGGCGGTGCGCGTGAGCCTGCCCGGCCAAACGCTCCAAGCCGCCCAGCGCGTCACGTTCCTCGGCGACGCCCCTACTCTGCTGGCACTCGACGGGGGGACGGCGGCTGTGCGCCTCGGCCCCAACGAGATGGCCACCCTCCGGCTCCACTTCGGCACCGAGCGTGCCGACCGCTCTCCTTCCCCCAACCAACCCACGAGGTGATCCCGTGACTCTTTCTGCTACCCCTTCCTCTCGCCGCAGCCTCTGGCTCGTCCTCAGTATGTGCACGCTGCTGCCCGTCGTCCTCGCCGCGTGCGAGATCCTTGAAGTCATTCAGCCCTCCGCCGCCGTTCAGGGCGAGGTCATCGAGGTGACCGTCACCATCCAGAAGACCTTCGACGACACCAACGAATGGCAGGGCGTTGTCTCGGTGCTCGTGCCCGAGGACTGGTCCTTCGTCTCAGGCGCCTACGACGGCGACGCTGGAGCCGGGGCCATGCTCGAAGACGAGGGCTGGGCGGACTCGACCAACACCGTGGCACCTGCTCCCGATGGGATGAAGTGGATCGGAACCCTCTCGGAGGAAGCCTCCACGGCCTCGGCCGAAGACATCTACGACGTGACGCTCCAACTGCAGGTCGGGCAGCAAACCGGCACCTTCAACCTCGCCTACTTCACCACGATCACAGCCTTCAACACGATGGACATCGACTTCGGGCCGCCCGATGACAACACCGCTGACATCGTGACGGACGTGCCGATCGAAGTCATGATGGACGTGGCGAACGAGGACCAGACCCAGCCCGCCGCCTTCGCGCTCGACCAGAATTACCCCAACCCGTTCGCCTCGGGCACGGCGATCCGCTACACGCTCGACCGCGCCGCCAACGTGCGGCTAGCCGTCTTTGACGCGCAGGGACGCGAGGTGGCGGTCCTGGCTGAGGGGACCCACTCGGCGGGCGAGCACGCCGCCGACTTCGAGGCCGCTGCCCTCCCGAGCGGCACCTACCTCTACCGCCTCACGGCCGATGGCGAGACCGTCGACACCCGTCGCATGACGGTGGCCCGCTAGCGCTGTCTCATGCTAAGCCTGGCGGGTTCGGCGTCACAGCACGTATTGCGTAGTGCGTGTTGCGTATCGGATCGAGGCCAACACGCACTACGCGAAACGTAACAACTGCGAGCTAACCCGCCAGTTCTCGTCTGAAGTAGCGCTGATCGCTCTTCGCCCTTCTCCTCAATCCACTTCTCCCTTCATGCCTCCTCGCCCGCTCCGCGTCGCTGCCGTGCGCGACCTCGGCCCGCAGTTCACCGACAACCCCTACCGGATGGTCGGCCAGGACGGAGCCTACTCGATCCCGCTCGGCGGCGCGGGGCCGCAGGAGGCCGACCGTGTGTTCTGGTACTTCGGCGACACGCTCATCGGCGAGCGCCCGCCGGGGAGCCTGCGCGACGTGTTCACGCACCTCGCGGAGATCGGCGAGCCGGAGGGGCACCGGCCGTTCGAGCGGATGCCGACGAACACGGGTCTCGTGCTCCCGGCCCAGTCGGGGCGCGACGGCCTCACCGGCTTCGTCCACCTCACGGACGCACACGGCGAGATCCGGCAGCTCGTCCCGCCGGGACCGGGCGACCGTGACGGCTGGGACCGGATGTGGTGCATGCACGGCATTGCGCTCGGCGAGACGGTCTACCTGCTCTACATGCACATCCGCATGCTGGAGAACAAAGGCGGGCCGTTCGACCTCGGGTTCGAGATCATCGGGTGCGGGATGGCGAAGGGCACCGTGGGCGACTGGCAGTTCGAGCGCCTGCATCACGCGGGCGAGGCGATGTGGTGGCCGTACCCGCAGCCGCAGTTCGCCTCGGCTGTCTTGCAGGTCGAGAGCGACGACGGCCCGTGGCTCTACTTCTACGGCGTCACGGGCTACGAATCCGGTGTCCAGCAGGCCTACCTCGCCCGCGTCCGCCCCGACGACATCGAACACCTCGACCGCTACGCCTACCTAAGCGGTCCTGAGCCTACGTGGAGCGCCAACATCGCCGACGCCATCCCGATCTTCGACGGGCCGCCGAATGAGTTGTCCGTGACCTGGAACGCCCACCTCGGCAGCTACCTCGCCGTGCACTCCTACAACACCGACGGGAAGCAGGTCGGGCGCACCGCGCCGCACCCGTGGGGGCCGTGGAGCGCGCCCGTGACGCTGTGGACCGTCGAGGGCGGGCCGGACAAGAAATACCCCGTCGCCGCCTACGCCGGGAAGGAGCACCCCTCGCTCTCGGAGGACGGCGGCCGGGTGATCTACGTCACCTACATCGAAGCCGAAGAGTACTTCCCCCACCTCCTCGAAGTCACGCTCGCATGATCCCCACCGTCGACGATCTCCAGAGCGCCCCGATGACGAGGCGGTACGGCGACCTCTTCGCCGCGCCTGGGCTCACCAACTTCCTCGGCTGTGTGCAGGTCGGCCTCGACCTCACGGGGCTGCACAGCCTCAACTTCCCGCCTTTCGGCACGGCCGACGTGCCTACCGCGAGCCTCTACCTAGACGGTCGGCTCTTCCACGCCCACGGCGCGGCGGTCACGTTCCACTGGTGGCCCGACCGCATCGTTCGGGAGGCCGAGATTGACGGGCTCTACCTCCGCTCGACAACGGCGCTAGCGCTCGGGCGAATGGCCGCTGTCATGAAGCTAGAGGTCGAGAACCGGAGCGGCTCGGAGCGGGAGGTGACGCTCCGCCTTGGCGTACAAGGCAGCGTGACGCAGGCACGGCGGCGCTGGAACGCCCCGCTCCCGCCCCACGAAACCGGCCACGAAGCAACGGTCGACACCGGGCGCGGGGCCGTTCGCTTCCGCGCGACGCAGAGCGAGGCCGTCCAGATTCAGGGCACCGCGCCCACACCGGACGTGCTACGCCCCGTTGCTCTCGGGCATACACTCCGCCTAGCGCCGGGCGAGACGGGACGTATCGACTACGTGCACGCTATTGGGGCTACCGATGCCGAGGCTGAGGCGACGTATGACGCGCTCATCCACGACGTACCGGGGGAGTTGGCGCGCGTCCGTGCGGACTGGAACGCCGAACTCCAAGCTGTCTTCACGCCAGGCAACGATCGCTACTCAGGCCACCTTCCCGAGTTGCACACGACCGACGACGCTATCGCGAAGCTCTACCACATGGGCGCGCTCGGGGTCGTCTATTTCAAGCGCGACTCACCCTACTCCGTCCACGGCCGCGCCTACGACACGCTCCTCCCGCGCTACTGGCAGTCGGTGACGTTCCTGTGGGACTACTTCCTGTCGTCTCCCATCCACGCCCAACTCGACCCGGCCGTGATGCGCGGCTACCTCGACCGCTGGATGCACCTCGACGTGCATCAGCACTTCGGGACGGAGTACCTCACCGGGAAAGGCGTCGGCAACTGGTACGCGGTCAACGACTTCGCGATGGTGTCGATGGCGAGCACCTACGTGCGCTGGACGGGAGACCACGCCTGGCTGACGAGCCGCGTCGAGGGCTCCGACGAGCGGGTGGTCGACGCGCTCCGGCGCTATGCGACTAACTGGCGACGCTTCAAGACGGGTAGCGGCCTGGCCGACTACGGCGGCCTCAACAACCTCCTCGAGTGCGTCCACACGTATCTCCACGAGGTCGCCAGCCTGAATGCTGCCAACGTGTTCAACCTCCGGGAGGTCACGCGCCTGCTGGCTCACCTCGGCGAACCCGACGACGGAGCGCTCGTCAGCGAGGCGGAGCAAATCCTCCGCGACGTGCAGCAACTCTACGTCCCCGGCCGAGGCTACTGGCAAGCCCGCTTCCCGGATGGCTCGCTCCGCGACGTGCGGCACTGCTACGACCTGCTGACCGTCCTCAACACGATCCCCGGCGACCTCACCCCGACACAGAAAGCCGAGATGGTCGATTTCTTCCAGCGCGAGCTTCAGACGCCGACCTGGATGCATGCCCTTTCGCCCGGCGACGAGGACGCCTTCCGCGACGTGAGGCCCGACCACCAGTGGAACGGCGCCTACCCGGCGTGGCCGCCCGAGACGGCGCGCGGACTTTACCGTATCGGCGAGGCTGACCTCGCCTTCCAGTGGCTTCAAGGTCTTGCCAAGACCGCCAACCAGGGTCCCTACGGCCAGGCTCACTTCGTGGAGGCCGTCTGGCCGACCACCGACGGCGCCGCCACCAAGGTTCCACCCGACGAGCCCTACATCAACGACTGGACGTGCTCCTCGAACGGCAGCTACGTCAACGTGGTCATCGAGTCCATCTTCGGCGTCCGGCCGGGGCTGGACGGCCCTCTCACCGCCCAGCCGCAGTTCGGCCCGTTCGATCCCAGTGCGGAGCTGCACAACGTGACGCACCAGGGCACCCGCTACCACATCACCCGCGACGGCGCTCGGGTCGCATGATCCGCCTGCCCTTGCTCTACCTCCTCATGGCCACGCCGCTCTCTGCTCAGCCTGCCGACTTCGCCACGTTCCTGGCGGACGTCGAGGGGGCAGGCAATGCCGAGCGACAGGCTCTCGTCGAGGCGTTCTGGGATCGACTGCCGCGCACGCCGCTCATCGAGAGCGACACGACGGCCGTGCTGCTGTGGCGGGGCGAGGCGCAGTCGGTCGGCGTCCTCGGGGACATGGGAGCCTGGGCCGCGACGCTGCCGCTCACGCGCCTGGCGGGGACCGACCTCTGGTACCGCCGCCTCCACGCAGAGCCCGAGGCACGGCTGGAGTACCTCTTCATGGTGGACGAAAGCAGCGAAGGCTTCGGGGCTGAACTGCTCGGCCTGCCCGATCCGCGCAACCCGGACCGCGTGCTGAGCGGCTTCGGCCCCTTCTCCGAGTTGACGATGCCGGGCTACGCCTACCCCGAGGTCTTCGCCGCCGTGCGCGACGGCACCCCAGGCACCGCCGACGGCCTCGACGTGCATCCGCTGCCTGCGGGCGTGCTCCCCTACGACCGCAAAGTGCTCGTCTATACCCCACCCGGCTACGCGTCCGAGCCTACGACGCGGTACCCGACCGTCTACCTCATGGACGGCCGCGACTACATCGAGTTTGCGCACGCACCGGCGGTGCTCGATGACCTCATCGCCCGCGGTGAGATCGAGCCCATCCTTGCCGTGTTCGTGGACCCGCCGAACCGGCACGCGCCCGCCTCCCCGAACCGGATGACGGAGTACGGTCTGAACGACGACTTCGTGGCCTTCCTCGCGGACGAGCTCGTGCCCTTCGTGGACGCGCGCTACCGGACCCGCACCACGCCCGACGCCCGCCTTATCGTGGGCGACTCCTACGGGGGGCTGATCGCCACCTACGTGCCCTTCTCGCGCCCCGACGTGTTCGGGCTCGGCTACAGCCAGTCCGCCTACTATTCGTTCCAGGACGACCGCATGATCCGGCTCCTCGACCAGGAGCCCGTGCGGCCGATCCGGCTCTTCGTCGACATCGGCACCTACGAAACGACCGTCGGGCCGGGGATGCTGCCGGCCGCCGAGACCAACTTTCTCGCAGCCAACCGCCGCCTCCGCGACGTGCTCGCCGAGCGCGGCTACGACTTCGTCTACGCGGAGTACCCACAGGGCCACACGTGGGGCAACTGGCGCGCGCACCTGATCGACGGCCTGCGCCACTTCTTCCCTGCGAGGCACCGGTAGTCGCAATGCGATTTGGGATGGACTATGGCGGGACGAACATCAAAGCCGGAGTGTTCACCGACGACGGCGAGGCCGTGATCTTCGAGCACGTGCCGCTCCAGTCACTGAAGGAGGGCGACCTGCTCGCCAACCTCATTGCGCTTGCGGTACGCGTGGCGGGCGGGCACGCGGTCACGGCGGGGGGCCTCGCCATCAAGGGCCTCGTCGATACCGACGCCGGGTGCGTCGTGGACGACGTCGGCGACGGAGCGCTGCTGGCCGGGATCGACTTGCGAGCCGCCTTCGGGGACGCCCTTGGGGTCCCGTTCGCCGTGGAGAACGATGCGCGGGCGTATGCCTGGGGCGAGTGGCTGTTCGGTGCCGGGCGCGGCTCGACCGTCATGGCCTGCCTCACGCTCGGTACGGGCGTCGGTGGGGCGCTCGTGGCACACGGCGCGCCCTACGTCGGGGCCGATGCGCTCGGCGGCATCCTCGGCGGCCACATGTCCATCGACCGGAACGGTCCCGATTGCCCCTGCGGCCAGCGCGGCTGCCTCGAACTCTACTGCTCCGCCCCAGCCTTCTCCGCCCGCGTCCGCGCGGCCCACACCGATCTCGACGGTACCCTCCCTATCTTTTTCGACGCCGTGCGCGCGCAGGACGAGCCGTACCAGGCGACCCTCGACGCCTACCTTGACGACCTTGCCATCGGCGTCGTCAACATCGTGCACGCCTATGGTCCGGATCGCGTGGTCCTCGGCGGCGGCGTGATGCACAGCGCCGACCTCCTGTTGCCGGGACTGACCGCGCGCGTCCATGACCGCGCCTGGACGGTGCCTCGCCGACGCGTCGGGCTGGCGGTCGCCGCCCATCCCGACCGCGCGGCCGCCCTCGGAGCCGCCTTCCACCCTTCCCTCGACTGACACGCCGCACTTCCCTCGACCGACCTCGCTATGTCCGCTCTCCCGCCCGACGGCCCCGTCGACGCTCCCGCTCGCACCCTGCTCCCGCCCGACGCCACCACGTTCCCGCGCGGCCTCTTCGACCCATTTCCAGCGTTTCCGATCTCGGAAGGCCGCATCGAGCAGGGCTACGAAGCGCTGGCCGAGCGGATTGCCGAAGCAGTACCGAAGGGCCTACGCGTGCTCGCGCTCGACGGCTTCCACGGCGTTGACTGGCTCGCGCTGCACGAAGGGCTAGACGCGGCGCTGACCGCGCGCGGCATCACGGCGGCGTGGCGCTCGATGGACGAAGCCCTCGCCGACGCCGATGTGCTCGCCGAACGCCTTGCGCCGTTCCTCGGCGGCGACGACCCCATCTTCGGCACGCACTTCCCCCTCGGCCCCGACGTGTTTTTCGATGCCGAGCGGCTGGCGGCCCTCCGCATCGACGCGGCGATCGCGCGGGGACGAGCCGCTGGGACGCTCACCATTGTCTACGGCTGCGGGGCGGGCCTCGTCGAGCTCTACGACGCGATGTGGTATGCCGACATCCCAAAAGACGTCCTGCAAGCCCGCGCTCGCGCGGGGGCCTTGCTGAACCTCGGCGCGGACGAGGCCGTGCCGTTCGGGGCGTTCTACAAGCGGGCCTATTTCGTGGAGTGGCCCGCGCTCAACCGCCACAAGCGCCGCCTCCTGCCCGAGCTTGAGCTCGTCCTCGACCTTCAGGACGCGGCCACCCCGACCGCGCTCGACGGCGACGCATTCCGGGCAGCCCTCCGTGCACTCGCCGAGACGCCGTTTCGCCCGCGCCCCTGGTTCTACCCGGGGCCCTGGGGCGGGCAGTTCATGCAGGACCACATGGGCCTCGACCCCGAGCAGCCCAACTTCGCGTGGTCGTTCGAGCTCATCACACCCGAGAACGGGATCGTTCTAGAGTCGGACGGACAGCGGCTGGAGTGCTCGTTCGACTTCCTGCTGTTCCAGGAGCACACGCGGCTCATGGGCGACGCGGCCCACCCGTTCAAGTACGAGTGGCCGCTCCGCCTCGACTACCTCGACACGATCAGCGGCGGCAACCTCTCGGTGCAATGCCACCCCCGCCCGGACTTCATCCGCCGTCAGTTCGGCGAGACGTTCACGCAGGACGAGACCTACTACATCTCAGCCGCCCAGGAGGACGCCGTCGTCTACCTCGGCCTGGAAGAAGACGCCGACCCGGACGCATTTCGTCAGGCGCTCGAAGTCTCGGCCGCGACCGGCGACGCTATGGATTTCGAGGCATACGTCCACGGCATCCCCGCCAAGCCGCACGACCTGTTCGTCATTCCCAACGGCACCATCCATTGCAGTGGACGAGGCAACCTCGTCCTCGAAATCAGCGCAACGCCGTACATCTTCACGTTCAAGATCTACGACTACGTCCGGCGCGATCTCGAGGGCAAGATGCGGCCCATCAACCTAGAGCGGGCATGGGACAACCTCCGGTTTGAGCGCCGGGCTGATTGGGTGCGGGAACACCTCGTTGCGACGCCGCGCGTCCTCCGCGAAGGCGACGGCTGGCAAGAGGAGGTGCTGCTGGACCGCCCCGAGTCGTTCTACGACATCCACCGGCTCACGGTCGAGACGCAGACGACGTACGCGACCGAGAACCGAGCGCTCGCGATCAACCTCGTGGAAGGCCACACCGTCGATGTGATCGCGCAGAACGGCCGGGCGCAGCCGCTTCGCTACATGGAGTCAATGGTGATCCCCGCCGCCGCCGAAGCCGTCACGTTTGTCAATCGTGGCGAGCACCCCTGCAAGCTCGTTTTCGCCTTCGTACGTCCTGGCGTGGGCACCACGCTCCCGCTCAACGACCCCATCGATTGAGTCGAGCGTTTTTCTTCACGCAGGTGCCTGCCAAACCACGTCGAGCACGTCGGCGGCACCGCGCAGGTAGCGCCCGCTGTCGAGCACGACCGTCCGCTCGTTGCACCGGTGCCACTGGCCGCCTTCAAGTTCGGCGCGCAGCAGGTCTGCCGAGACGAGCCGATCCCTAGCGCTGGGCCCGAACGTTCCGTGTTCTGCGTGGGCAGGCGTGAACCACCGCGCCACCAGCCAGCCGCCCGGCCGCAGGATCGTCTGTAGGCGTGCGAGCAACCGCTGGCGCTCGGCAGGCAGCAAGTGCACGAAGCCGAGCAGCACGAGGTCATACGCCCGGTCTGGCTGCCAGGTGGTGAGATCGGCCGCCTCCGTGTCGAGCGGGACGCCCGCCTCCGCTGCCAGACGAGCCGCGACGACCAGCCCAGTCTCAGCGAAATCGACGACACGAACCTGATGTCCTCGCTGGGCAGCGAAGACGCCGTGTCGGCCCTCTCCCCCACCGAGATCGACTACGTTGGCAGGATGCAGGAGCGCGCCCGTTTGCTCAAGATCAAGCAGTGTGTCCGCGATGAACGGATCGGGAGCCGATCCGAACGCATAGCGCTCGGGCTCGGGGGCGTCCCAACCGTAGCGGTCGTTCCAGAACGATGCCTGCGAAGTCGTACGAGGCGACGTCATGCAAGCTCAGGCGCTAAGGTCGGCGGCGATAGCCTCGGCCTCCGCGATCAGGGACTCGATGGCATCGAGGCCCTGCTGCCAGAACGCGGGGTCGTTGAGGTCGATGCCGAGGCGACCCACAAGCACGTGTGGCCAGTCGGAGCCGCCTGCCGCGAGGAGCGTGCGGTACTTCGGCGGGAAGGCGTCGCCCTCCTCTAGGTAGCGGGCGTAGAGCGCGAGCACGAGCAGTTCGCCGAAAGCGTAGGCATAGACGTAGCCCGGCGTGTGGACGAAGTGCGGGATGTAGCTCCACCAGCGCTGGTAGTGCTCGCCGAGCGTGAGGCTGTCGCCGTACATCGCGGTCTGCGTTGTCATCCAGTGCTCCGCGAACTGCTCGGGGGTAAGCTCGCCCTCGGTGCGGCGATGCGTGTGGATGCGGTCCTCGAAGCGGTTCATCGTGATCTGGCGGAAGACCGTCGCCATCGAATCGTCGATTTTCTGCACGAGCATCTGCAGGCGGCGGCGCGGGTCCGTCTCCTGGCCGATGAGGCGCTGGAAGACGAGCATCTCGCCAAAGACCGAGGCCGTCTCGGCGGTTGTGAGCGGCGTGTCGGCGTGGAAGACACCCTGGTCGCGGCTGAGGTACTGGTGGACGCCGTGGCCGAGTTCGTGGGCCAGCGTCTGCACGTCGCGGACCTTGCCCGAATAGTTCATCAGGATGTACGGATGCGCGCTCGGCACGGCCCCGTGGCTGAACGCCCCGCCCCGCTTGCCCGGCACCGGCGGCGCATCGATCCAGCGCTCCTCGAAGAACCGTGCTACGATGGTACCCATCTCGTCGCTGAAGTCGCCGTAGGCGTCGGTGACGAGCGTCCGGGCCTCATCCCAGGCAAACCCGTGCGCGTCGGCTTCGTCGAGCGCGGGGAGCGGCGCGTAGCGGTCGTAATCCATCATGCCGTCTTCGCCGTCCGACACATGGTCAGGACCGAGGCCCAGAAGGCGCGCCTTGAGGCGATAGTAGCGGTGCGCGAGGTCGTAGCGCCCCGTGACCGCGTCGATGAGCGCCTGGACGCTCGCGTCTTGAATCTCGTTCGACAGGTTGCGGCTCTGGAGCCAGGAGTCGTACCCGCGCAGTCGGTCCGACGACGCCTTGTCGGCGAGGACGGTGTTGAAGGCGTACGAGAGCGGATATTCGAGACGCGCGAGTCCTTCGGTGAGCGAGAGGGCGGCGTCGCGGCGGATGCTGCGGTCGGGGTCATGGAGCTTCGCGAGCACGGCTTGCTCGGGCAGCGCTTCGCCTCGGAAGTCGAAGCGGGCGCGGCTGAGCGTCTCGTCGAAGAAGCGTGTCCAGGCGCTCCGCCCGGTGATGCTCTTCTCCGACAAAATCTTCTCCTCCGGCTCGGAGAGGAGGTAGTCCTTCTGCAGTTGCTGCAGTTCGAGGTAGTGCCGCACCGAGGCGAGCACGTCGTCGGTCAGCAACGCCTCGGCCTGGGCTGCGTCCACCGCCGCCCACTCGATGTCGAAAAAGATGAGCCGCTGCGAGGTCGCGGTGTATGCCTCCTTGACGTGCTGGAGCAGGCCCCCGCGCGCCGAGTCCTCCGTGGCCGTAGCCCACGCGAGGAAAGCATACGTGTAGGCCCGCCCAAGGCGATCCTGGAGGTCGGCGAGCACGCTCATGGCCTCGGCCAGGGCATCCGCGTCCAGGTCAGCGATGCGACCACGGTAGCGCGCGGCGAACGTCTCGGCGTCCGCATCGGCGGCTACGAGGTCGGCTTTGAGCTGCGCCTCGTCGCTGTAGAGGTCGTCGAGGTTCCAGCGGACCTCCTCGGCACCCGTCACAGGTGCGGGGGCCACGGCGGTGTCGGCGGAGGCGAGGGGCGTGCGCATGCGAAGCAAAAGGCTGAGGGAGTGGAAGGGGGATCGGGTCCGGCGAGGCTACGAGCCTACGACGTGTCGAGGGCGTGTAACGACGCAACTTCGGTGGGGAGGGCGGGTATCTTCGCCGCCGGTTCCTCCGGGATACCGCGCTGCCTGTCGCGTTCGCGCGGGCACCATTGCGACTGGCAGGCCCGTTGTATTTCCGCTGCGCACGCTAGTTTCCAGCCCTTCTCTCTGCCCCTCTCCTTCTCTGCTGTCATGGCGAAAGTCACCACGCTCCACACCCCCGACGACCTCCAGGCTGTCCTTGACGCCTCGCAGGACGGCCCCGTTGCGCTCCTCAAGACCAGCATCGCCTGCCCGATCTCGGCGCGCGGCCAGGAGCAGTTCGTCCAGCTCGAAAACGACGCCGACCCGCCGCTCTACGGGCTCGTCGTGCAGTACGCCCGGCCGCTCTCGAACCACATCGCGGAGACGCTAGGCGTGGAGCACCAGACTCCGCAGGCCATCGTGATCCACGAGGGCGAGGCTGTCTTCCACGCGAGCCACCATCACATCACCGCGGGCCGCCTTCGCGATGCGGCCCGCCGCGCGGTTGGTGAGCCCACGGTAGGCTAGCGCGCGGCCGCGAGGAACCACGTTCGATCACCCACCCACGCTGCTGTGCCTGCGCTCCGCTACGTCCGCTCGCTGCTGCGTCCACAACGACACCCGTCGCCAGCACGTCACGCCTGGGTGGCGCTCTTTTTGGGGCTCGCCCTCGGCGCCTGCGGCAGCGGCACGACGGGTGAAGACGACGCGTCGAGTCTCGTGGAGGGATCCGCCGCAGGAGCGGGAGTCGAGCTTCAGCCCGCTGGAGACGCAGAGCGCTACGGGGCCCGCCTCCTCCCCGCGTTCTCGCTCCCCACACTCGACGGCGCCCAGTTGACGACGAGCGACCTCGCCGGATCGTCGGTGGTGTTGCACTTCTGGGCTCCGTGGAGCACGCCGAGCCTGAAAGACCTCCCTGTGCTCGACTCGCTCCACGCCTTGCCAGCCTACGCGCACGTCCGCGTCATCGGCGTGCTGGAGACAGACGGCACGCTCGACGAGGCTCGGGCGTTGGTCGACTCGCTCGGCATCCGCTATCCCATCGTCGTGGACGAGGCAGGGAGCGTAGCCGCCTCGCTCGACCGCGTCACGATGCTGCCCACCACGTTCTACTTCGACCGCGCCGGTCGCCTGGTCCACGACCGGGTCGGGGCGTTCTCGTCAGCCGGCGCGGCAGAGAACACGCTGCGCTTCGTGACCGACGACGAGGCGCAGCCGGACGACGCCACGCCACAGGTGCATGCGCTCTCGCTCGAACGCGCGCAGCAACTCGTCGCCGAGGGCGCGCTCGTCCTCGACGTTCGTGCTCCTGAGGAGCGCGTCGCCAACGACCCACTCGCGCGGGCCACGCCAGCCCCGCTCGCCACGCTCGTGCCCGAGCAGTTGCCGAGCGATCCCCAGGCGCCCCTCCTGTTCGTGAGCGACACGTCGGGCACCCGGGCCCAACTCGCCGCCGAGCAAGCGCTAGCCTGGGGGCATCGCCGGGTGTTCTTCGCGCGTGGCAACCTCGTCGGGCTGTTTCGGGAAAACGGGTAGGCTGGCGGTTGGTCTGCCTACCGTTGCCCTTGCGCGCTGGCTTGAGTAGCTTGCATCGCTTGCCGGAGTGGCGGAATTGGTATACGCAGCAGACTTAAAATCTGCCGCCTGTAAATGGATTGCGGGTTCGAGTCCCGCCTCCGGCACATGGTTCGCTTTGGGATCTGACGCACGCGTGCGACCTACCAGGGAGGTAGTTCACCCGCGAATGCCACGGGGTTCGTACTCCCCAGAGGAGCGGTGAGCTTCAACGTGACTGACGAGGCACCGAAAGGCGATGCGTGCATAGGGAGCGCCCTCTAGCCGCTCGTCCGTGAGCGCGCTGGTGCGGCGGACGGCCTCGCGGCTAAGCAGATAGCTGTAGTCGTGGATGCGCTGGTCCCGCCGTCTGGATACCCGTGCACGAATAGCTGCATTGTACTGGATACGGGAGACGACGAGCGGTCATGGTCCCAAGTAGTCCTCTCCTCTTCCTACCTCGGCCTATTGCCAGAATCCCTGCGGTGCTAGGCACTTGTCAGACCATCGCCCGAGGACCGCGGTGACCCCGCCTCGTCAGACCAGTGCCCTGCCATCTGGAGCAACTTGTTCTCAGAAGACGCCGCGACAGTTTTTTCCGAGGTACACATTTATTCGATCTACCTCAGTCGCTCCCCTTGGCAAATCCGAGTCTTCAAGTCCAGGATAGGACTCCTGGTCCTTCCAGTCTTGGATGGTCGCGCTGAAGAACTGCGAGGCTGCCTCGTCCGCCTCATAAATGATCAGCTCGTACCTCTCTTCATAGTCACCCCCGAACCGAGTAACCACTTGCCACTCCCCATCCCTTTTGTACGAGGTATTCGTGTGATCTGACTGGGGGTAGTACTTCTCATCCGAGGGCTTTAGGACAACCCAGATATCTTTCTCGTGCCCTTCCGGATACACCCCCATGGAGAGAATTCTGCAGTCGACCGAGTCCGCTTCGACTGGCGACAATACCGCGACAGCGTTGACAGGCCCCTCGACTTCGACCCGATTCCCTATGGAAATATTCTCCATCTGACTACTCACATACGCCACATCAGAGGTGTAGCTACCGAAAATAATCATCAGCACCCCCAGGATCCCCAGCGGTATACCCACCCTGGAGCTCATGAGCTCTGTACCAGAGCCTTTCCTGCGCTGACTGCTGAGAACTGACAGACCCACGAGGACAAGCCCCACTACGATGATCAGTATTTTTGCTGACATGGACTCTCTGTTTTAGTGCGATCAGGTTACAACGACCCTCTTCTTTCTTCCAACTCCGCTTTTATCTCTCTCGCCTTCTCTTCGCTCAACTCGTAGTTCCACATCACAACGATTGCTAGCGCGGCTGTCACCGCCGGAATTATGATATCTGCTATGCGCAGCTGCGTCATTGTTTCTACTGATTGAGTGGCAGCGTTCCCGTCAAATCCTACCCATCCGAGCACGGCCCCTCCGACGATCAGCGCCAAGGCTTGGCCAAGCTTTACGGTCCACCAGTAGATAGCGCCGAAGGTGCCTTCCTTGCGAGGCATGCCATTCTCCAGTTCGTCCAAGTCGCATATATCGGCCGTCATACTCATCATCAGGGTGAACAGACAGCCCAACCCAAATGCCATGAGGGGGAGCGGGAAGAACATCAGGAAGTAGTTATCTGGGGTAAAGCCCCACCACTTCAAGACATACCCGACTATGGAGATCGCCGTAGCAACGATAAACGCCTTTCTCTTACCCCACTTACCCGCCATCCAAGCCACGACTGGGATCACGAAGAAAGCCGTGATCATCGCAAGGATGGTGGAGAACCAAGCGGGCCAGGTTCCCGCCGCCGCATAGTCTCCATTGAACAGATAGAACAGAATGATGAAGAAGCTAAACGATGCAACGATTTGAAACCCGTTGAAAACCAAGAAGGTGGCCCCGCACAACCTCAAGAATGGCTTGTGCCTAAACACTTCAATCATTCCTTTAAATAAGTCTGAAAATATCTCGACCAGGTTTCTGAGGGAGATCTCCTGGCGATTCTCGATTTTACTTGAATCGATCCCCTTGCAAAAAATCGCGGGAAGCACACCAAAGATGATCGCTATCACCCCGACGATGATCGAGAGCGTTCGGACTCCCTCAGCCTGGGTTGCAAACAAGTTTTCGTCCGCGATGAGGACCCAGAACCAGGGCACGATCATCCAGGCTACCTGGCCTACAATGTTGGCCATCCCCATCAAGCGGGTCCGCTCATTGTAATCCGAGGTCATCTCATACCCGAGGCCGATGAGCGGGGTTGAGAAGGCCGTGTTTGCCAGTATGAAGACGGCCGAGATCGTCAAGAAGTACCAGAAATTATAGCTCTGTGGATTATTCTCATCCATTTGCCAGAGCAAAATGAATAGCAACCCCGTAAGCACAGCGCCGATGAATATATAGGGACGTCTTCTACCCCAGCGCGTATTCGTGTTATCTGAGATGTAGCCCATGATTGGATCCGATATAGCATCGACCAATCGCGGCAGACCACCAAGCAGCCCTGCCAGAAAGGGATTCATCCCAAAGGCGGTAAGCAGAAAGAACATAAAAACAGACAAAGCCCCCGGCATCAAATTGTTTACCAGATGGCCCGACCCAAAGGCCGCTTTCTGTACAAGAGGGACCCGATCCCCTACCGCTGTTTTGTAGCTAGACACTTCGACGTTTGTTTGATTCGTGATAGAATGCAGCCTGCAGTTATCCTGATGCTTTTTCAGCACGCCGCTGAAATAGACTGAAACCTATCCGATCAATCCTTGCTATTCCGATCACTTGCTTTGAGTTTAGGCGCTAGGGTGGTAGCAACACGCGCAACCGCGCAGGTTGACAATGTAGGGGATAATAGGTGTCGAGCCATGGTATTGTCCACCATGCCTGCAATCATCCGGGTCACCGCTCTTGTACAGCCGAACCTGGGTCACGATGACACTGATCGCTGCCGATCAGCCTCTTCGACACGACTACGCTGCACACAACCGTAGAGACAATCAGCGCGGCATTTCGAGCAGGTAGTAGAGCAGGTTGTCCGCGAAGGCCACGCTCTGCGTCATCGCCAGGTGATCGGCGAAGATGAACGTGACCGAGGACCAATCGACGGGCGATACGAGCATGGGAGCCCACTCGCCTCCTACTCGCTCGTCCATGAGCGCGCTGGTGCGTAGGACAGTGTCGTCGCCAGGCTCGTAGCTGTGTTCAGACAGCGTCCCCGTCACTCGGTCGACGGCCACGCGTGCGAGTGTCGGTGCGGCGTCGCTGGCAATGAGCTTGAGTTCGAGGCCGGGAGGACGCGATGCGGGCACGTCGAGCGCGGCGAACAGCTGCTGCGCGCGCTCGAGATTCTTGCGTTGGTGGTCGAGACCGATGCGCAGGCGATCCTCGCGCTGCTCAACGTCCGGCAGCAGGTTCTGGAGCACCGCGTCCTGCTCGGGGTCGGCGAGTCCCCACGCCATCCGCTCCCAGTAGTCGGCGTGCAGCACCGAATCGATGGACACCTCGGGCTGGGCGGCGTCTACGAGCACACGGTGGCGCTCGCGGGGGAGCAGCTGGTAAACCGCAGGCATCGTGCCCAGAATGGCCGCCGGATAGTCCGGGGTGATCGACGGCGTCTTGAGACCGTTGACGAGCTGCGTGACCGCGCGCGCTGCTCCCGCGTTTGGGGTACCGACCAGCACCACCCGCTCGACATGCTCCGCTCCCTCCCACGTCAGTTCCGGGAGGCCGCCGTCGGCAGGCAAGTCCTGCGTGCCATAGCGGAGGTAGTATCGTGTGATCAGCCCACCCATGGAGTGCGCGACGATGTCAAACTGGATGTCGTAGTCCTCCACGCCAAACTGCTCCGCGTACTGCCTTTGCAACGTTGCCCGCGTCTCCTCGATGAAAGTGTGGAGACGTTGGGCGTTCTCTACGTTGTCGCGGCGCCAGTCGTAATCGAACTGGAAGCAGGTGAAGTGGTCCATGCCATAGTCCACCGTTTCGAGCGCGCCTGCCGCGTCGCGGTAGCCTCCGATGCCCAGAACGCTCAGAATCTGGGCGTAAGCACGCAACTGGATGGGAAGGCCAAGGATCTTGACCCGCAGGCTTTCCAGCGCCCCATCGGGCACGACGTCATCCCTCAGGTCCCGAAGCGACTGCCCCTCTCCCATCGGCAAAGCCACCAGGCGCTGCCCATCCGGTTCATCGGGATCGGCATAGTCTCCGGTGAACGCCCCCCAGACCGTGCGGCCGGTCGCCTCGTCGCGCAGCCGTGACCCGAGCACGCCCGGAATCAGGATCACCGGATTTCGCTCGATGCCCTGGTACTGCGCCTCCCGGTTGTAGATCGCTGCCAGGTCCGGTTCGGCGCGGCTCGACGCGCAGCCCGCAAAGAGCGCGGCGCTGCCCAGGACCAGCAGCATGAGTGTCACTGGCGTCCATCGGTGAGCAGCCAGGGGTATTTGGACATGGTATGCGAGTCTCATAGGGTCCAGACAATCTGCTACTCGGGTGGGACGGTGTTCCGCCGCCTCGGTGACGCGACACGATACTATAGATACCGCATACGCGACTCTCTTACCCGGCGAAGCGTACCGCTACAACGCAGACGCGGCCCGTTTCCAGGTTGGAAACGGGCCGCGTGCGTGCGAGCGGAACGAGCGCTTAGCTCTTCTTGCCGTAGCGC
>JBCDFO010000003.1:0-49979 GCA_039177895.1 Bacteroidota bacterium | reverse complement strand
TTCGCCGAGGACTGCGACATCACGCTCAAGATCCTCCGCAACGGCTGGCGCGTGGTCTACGAGCCCGGTGCCGTCTCTTGGACGGAGGCTCCGAACCAGCTCACGCAGCTCCTCAAGCAGCGCTACCGCTGGACGCGCGGCATCCTCCAGGCCGTCCGCAAGCACCGCGACCTCGTCTTCAACCCGACGCTCAACTTCGGCGGGACGCTCGTGCTCTGGTCGATGGTGTTCGAGAGCCTGATCTGGCCCGCGATGAACGTCTTCGCGAATCTGTTCTTCGTGGCGGCAGCCGTCGTGGGCTACTCGCAGTACCTCGCCTTCTGGTGGCTCTCGCTCACCATCCTCGACCTCGCGGCGGCGCTCTACTGCGTGGCGACCGAGCGCGAGGACCTGCGCCTCGTCCCGCTCACGATCATCTACCGCCTCTTCTTCATCCTCACCATCGACGTGTGCAAGTGCCTCGCGACGGTGGAGGAACTGCTCGGCGTCGGGATGAACTGGGGCAAGCTCAAGCGCATCGGCACGCCCGCCGCGTCGTGAGGTGTGAACGTATGCAGGTGTGCACGTATGGACGCGACATCCTGTAGTAGATCGATACCCCGTTCACACTTTCACACGTCCAGACCTCCACACTCGCAGGCTTAAGCCTGCGACCCGCCGCGCCGACACTACCCACGACCTCCGCCCCAACTCGCCTCCCCCCGATGGAGCTGCTTCCCATTCTTTCCACGATCATCCTCGTCGGGACCATCGCGACGTTGATCCTCGCGGTGGCGGCCTACGTGCTCTACAAGGTGCGCGAACGGCAGGGCCGTGGTGCGCCCGCGCCGCCGCCCACGGCACCGCCGCAGCCGCTCCTGCTCACCGCGCCCGCCACGGCAGGCGACGAGCAGGCCGCTCAGCTTCAGGAACTGCTCCGCCTCGCCGCCGCCGGGCTCCAGCAGCAGCAAGCCGCCGCGCTGCCGCCCCCCGCTCAAGCTGCCACGCCGCCTGCGCCTGCTGAAACGGGCTGGTCGGCTCCCGAAACGCCGCCGCCTGCGGCACCGTCCGCTGCGCCCGAGCCCATCTGGGAAGAGGCGACCTTCGAGGACGTGACGCCGCTGCGGGCGAGCGACCTCGCAGGCTTCTTCGATGCGGAGGAGACGCCCTTGGACGCCTCGTCCCCTACGCCATCGGTAGCACCACGCCCTGCACCGCACACGCCACCATCCGCCGCGCCAGCGCCTCGCCCGTCCCGCCCTCCACATCCGGCACCGCGACCAACCGCGAAGCCGTCGGTCTCGGCCGACCGCCCGATGCCGCGCCCGCCGCTCGCGCCTGCGGCACCGCCTCCCGCTGCCGCCCAGGGTGATGGGGCTGCGCCCGGGGACTACGAAGAGCTGCTCCGCCTCGCCGACGAACTCGATACCCTGTTCGAGGAGCCGTCTGGGCAGAAGCCGTCGTCCCCGAACTCGGCGGCGTGGGAGTAGCCGTCGTTCACCGCCGCTGACGAGGTCCCGCCGCCCATGTCCCGCCTCCACACGTTTGGGGTTCTCGCGCTCGTGCTCGGGCTGCTCGGCGGCGCGGTGTGGATCTACGTCGTGCTCCTCCAGACGAGCTTCGGCGCGCTCTCGTGGAGCACCGTCCGCGATGCCGACAAAGAGCGGGGCCGCGTCGCGCTCCTGCACAGCGACTACACCGCACAGGTCAACCGCGCCCGCGCCGTCGAGGGCCTCGGCGTCGATGCGGCCTGGCTGGCCTCGACGGTGAACGACTGGCGGGCGTACCTCCTCAACCGGCAGGTTGCGTTCGGCGAGATCACCGACGCAGACCTCGAAGCAGGCGACTTGGCGGACTACGATATCCTCGTGCTCCCCGCCGCGCAGGCGCTCTCGGACGCGCAACTCGACCAGATCAAGACGTTCCTCCGTGCGGGCAAGGGCGTCCTCGCGACGTGGACGCCGGGCGTCTACCGCCCCGATGGCTCCTGGCGCGGGCACGCCTTCCTCGAAGAGATCGCAGGCGCGCAGTTCGAGGGCTTCGTGGAGCCCGGCGGCGCGGGCTACCGCGTCTCGCAGAGCACGGTGGCGGGCACCGTCCCGGACGGCCTCTACCTCCCCGACTACGCCGTCGATCCCGGCACGATCACGCCGACCCAGGCTGCACGCAACGTCGAAGCTGCGGCGGCTGAGGCTGAGGGCGTCGTCGCGCTCGGCGGCTACACCTGGATCGACAACCTCGACGCGCCGCGTCCGGCCGCTGCGTTCGCGCTGGCGGAGGCGGCGGGGCCGGGCCAGACGACGGTGACCTACTACACCTGGCTCGGCGGCGACCCTACCGCAGCGGACGCCCTCGCGGCGACGTTCCGGCGCTTCACGCTGCGCGGCGGCACCCCGATCACGGCGGGCCTCCCGGCGGGCTACCAACTCCGTGCCGGTAGCTTCGATGCGCCCGTGCGTGCCCGCTCCGTGGAGGCACGCGCGCAGGTGGCCGGCGGCTGGTTCGACTACACCTCCGACGACCGGCTCCCCGGCGAGGCGCAGGCCGCGAGCGCGGGGCTGCTCTACGGCCGCTTCGCCACGGGCCGCTTCGTCTTCCTCGGCCACGAACTTGCCGCGATGGGCGTGGGCCCAGACGACCAGCAGGTGCTCGCGCGCCTCTTCGACAACACCTTCGCCTGGCTCGCCCGTCGTCCGGTCGGGTGGATCGCCGACTGGCCTGCGCCGCACCGCGCCGCCGCCGTCCTCGCAGGGAGCGCTGACACCGACCCACGCGGCCTCGACGTGCTCCGCGCCACGCTCGAACAGCGTGGTCTCCCCGCGACCTACTTCGTCGCGGCCGGACCAGCGAAAGCCTACGCCGACCTCTACCGCAGCCTCGACGCGCACGGCGAGATGGCGCTGCTCGGCCCGCGCCGCGCCTCCGACCTGAACGCGCCGGCGCTTCGCGTGCAGCGCGCGCTCCTCGCCGAGACGGTCACGCTCACCGATGGGGTCCGCTTCGCCCACGATGGACAAAGCGCGGCGGGCATCGATCCGTACGCAGCCTACGCTGGGGCTGGCTTCGACTACGTCGCCATAGACTCCGTCGATGTGCGCGCCGTCCCCGAACTCGTTGCGCTCAGCGATGCAGACGACGCGCCAGAGATCGTCCGGCTGCCCCGAACCGTGCGCACGCCGACCGCCACGCTGCGACGGCTGCCCGACGCGAGCCTCCAGGCGCAGTACGCCCGCGAGGACGCCGAGCGCGTGATCGACGCAGGGGGCCTTGGGTTCTGGACGTTCTCCGGCGACGACCTCCGCCGCCCTGGCGCGCAGGTTCTGCTCGACGCGACCGTGGATGCCCTCGCTTCCGATGGCGCGGTGTGGTTTGCGACCGCCGGCGAGGTAGCCAATTGGTGGCGCGTCCGTAGCAACGTCACGCTCGACGTGCAGGACGTGGGCCCGCGCCGCGTGACCGTGCGCGTCGCCAACGATGGAACGGAGACAGCACGCGCCCTCGGCGTAGTCGTCACGCTGGGTCAGGTCGCGGCGGGCATCGAGGTAACGCCGGAACTCGTCGGCACGCCGCCGCCCGAGGCCACGCTCGCGGGCGACGGTGAGACGGTACGGCTAGTCATCGGCACGCTGGCCCCCGGCGCCTCGCAAACGTTCCACATCGACCTCGAACCGTCGGGCCTTCTCGCCGGACGATAGGGAATGGGACGCTTTCCGCAGACTCTGTTTGCTTGACCGCAAGACGCGTAGGGCGGTTCATATTTCGCTAAACGCAAGACGCCAGCCCCTTGAGGAGGCTGGCGTCTCGGAAGGTTGCCCTACAAGGATTCGAACCTTGAACCTCCTGATCCAGAGTCATCGGAAAATCGATCTATAATCGACTCAAATGCCACTTTTTGATATTTTTGTTACAACTTGAGTAACAACCAATCGATGACCGGAGAGCGGCATGTGACCGCCGAGTTGCTTGGCAAAGTCTCGCTACGGCTGTCTGTTTCTCGGCTCGAAAAGTGTACCGGCTCGCCTTCGATGCGAAGTCGGTCAGCGAGTCTATGCCGAGTTGAGCGCTATCTCGCAATGCGGTACCGATCTTTCTCGACTACGAAGACGTTCTGTTGCCTGTCCATCGATTTACAGCCAGGAAAGCCCGGTAATCCGATGCCTGTCCATTCCGTCACCATCCCTGTCCCGGACGAAGTTCTTCTCGCTGAGAAAGCAACCGCCGAAGACTTCGCCCACGTGCTCGCGATGCTTGCCGCCGTGAAGCTTTACGAGCTCGGAAGGTTGTCGTCGGGCCGGGCAGCAGCGCTAGCCGGTGTCTCTCGAGTCGCGTTTCTGCACGAACTCGGACGCTACCGGGTCACTCCGTTCGAGGCGGAGGTCGAAGACCTTGAAGCAAACTTTGAGGCCGGTCACTTCGCTGGGCCACGAGCAGCCTAGATCCTTACAGAGCGTAGCCCACGCGCTTTATGAGAGTGGGCTCCCCTGCTAGCCTCTCAACCCAACCGCTTTCCTCGACGTGCGCCTCGTCGTCTGCGACACCTCGCCGCTGATCTTCCTCTCTGTCGCCAAGCAACTGCGTCTACTCACGCTGCTCTTCGATGAGGTATGGGTGCCAGAGGCCGTTTTGACTGAAATCGAAGAGGGTATCAAAGTCGGTTATCCAGCGGTCGAGTTCGCACAGCAACTCCCGGACTACCAGGTGATGCCTGACGCCACCCCGCTACCAGCGTGGCTCGCAAGAGACCTCGGTGTGGGTGAACTCGCTGTCATGTCGATTGCACGAGATGTCGAGGACCAGCGGGTACGAGGTGAGATCGTCGCGCTTCTTGATGACCAGCTTGCACGCCGGGTCGCAGCAAGCGCTGGCCTGACTGTATGGGGAACGCTACGCGTTATTCTCGAAGGCAAGAAGGCTGGGCATCTCAGCGAGGTGCAGCCAACGCTGGAGAAAATGCGCGACGCGGGTATGCATCTCGCCCCAAAGCTCATCGCACGCGTGCTAGCTCTCGCCGGCGAGTGAGCCCGTCCGACTTGTGAATTCGTCGCCTTCTGCGTGAAGAGCCTTCCACCAGGATGGCCGGACTCAAGTGACGCTCTCTGGATAGAGTTCGGATTCCCATGGGTCGAGACTGGCCCTCTGAAACCGCGTCGCTCGGTCTACGAAACCGGCTTGGATGGTTGGGCAATGGCCATGGCTATTTGCACTCACCCCGTTTACTCCCGTCCAGCCACGTCTAGTACCGTCTAGACGCGTCTAGCGATGTCTAGAGGTATCTACCCTTGTCTACCAAAGCCAGTCACTGGCAGTGAGGCCTCCACGCAGCGCACCCAGAATCAGTATACCCGGTGTAGACGTGCATTTCTCTAGATCTGAAAGCCATCCAATGTGACCATGGCTGCCAAGCTCACACTCCAGCTCGATGAGGTTCTCATCGCTCGCGCTAAGGCCTACGCCCGTGCCCGGGGTACCTCCCTCTCGCAGGTCACTGCTGACCTCTTCGCCGCGTTGATTGCCCTCGAAGCCGGTTTCGAGGAGCGACAAGCCCGCTCCGGCCTGGCAGACCAAGATGACTGGATGGCCGAGCTTGCTCCTCGGGTACGCGCCCTGTTGCAGCGACCTGATCCCAACGGCGTCTCCGAACCCGATGTCGTCCTTGGACGGGATGTTTACCGGCGCTTCCTCGCCGAGAAGCACGACTGAAACCTCTGGCTTTGAGCATACTCGTTGGCTCCCGCGAGAAATACCAGGTGGAACCTGGACTCCGTTGCTCCATCTACTCAACTCGCCACGACGTCCAAGTCGATTTCAAGGACCAAACTCCGTCTCCAGGTGCTTATCTGAGGCGAAATGCCCGCTCGAAACCGGTTTCGAAGGGGTGTTTGCTCAGTAGCCTACAAAACCGGCTTCGCATTGGGCGCGCCCCCGATGAGCCGGTTTCGAGGCACGTTTCGCCCTACCCAGCGCCCCGTCGCGCGTTGGAACCGGCTACGTTAACCTGCTCCATGGCTCTTGGTAGGCACAGCAACGACTATCGGCTCCTTCAGAGTAAGGGGCCGAGCAATCTCGACCTGCACCTGTTTCTCACCAGGAAGCAAGTCTTTGCGGCGGACGCTTCCGTCGGGCCCCACGTACCGGTAGAGCGTGGCGGGTGAGACGCCTACGGCCTCGCATACTTCAGCGACGGATACCTCGGGGTCGGCCATGAGCTTCGAAGCAAGTTCGAGCTTGCGTCCGTCGAGCTTGCGAGGCCGTCCTCCCTTGCGACCTCGCGCCCGCGCTGCCTTCAACCCGGCCATCGTGCGCTCTCGGATCAACTCGCGCTCGAATTCGGCGAGGGCCCCGAAGACGTGAAAGACGAGTTTTCCGGCTGCTGAGGTCGTGTCGATGCCCTCGGTAAGCGAGCGGAAACCGACCCCACGCTCGTGGAGGTCGTCCATGCGGGCAACTAAGTCCTTCAGGGAGCGCCCAAACCGGTCGAGCCGCCAGACGACGAGCGTATCGCCGGGCCGGGCATACTTCAGGGCCTCATCGAGGCCGGGCCGATCCGTCTTTGCCCCGGAAGCCTGGTCGTGATATAGACGCTCGCACCCGGCTTCGCGAAGGGCATCGAGTTGCGGATCGAGAGACTGATCAGCGGTAGAGACGCGGGCGTAGCCGACGAGCATGGCGGGAAACCGGTTTGGAGGCGGACGATGATCTCAAAAACCCCTGAAGCAGCAAGATACAAGAGCCAGAATATGAGAATGAGTTGTGAGAGAGAATCGAGACCGGTTTGGAGACGATTTGTCTACGCGCCCAGCTCCTCTCAAAAACGACCTCAAATGAGAATAACAACGAATGTTTGAGTGCGACGGCATCGAAGGTGAAGAGGGCCGCATAGGGCGACCGCGTGGCGGGCGGTGCTCCAGCAGCCGTGAGAATGAATGCGAGCAACACAACGGCCGAGCGCAGAAACGCAAGGGAGAGAAGACAAATCGCGGTGATCGTGGAGAGGTAGAGGTGAGCACGAAGAGAGTGTGCTCGGAGTTTGATCAGACTACCACTGGCAGCGTGGAAGCCACGTCCGTAAGGGTGTAGCAGATGCTCTGGGGAAGTGGATCGTTGCATCGTTCAGTCCTGAGAGCTACGCTTGATATTGCTGGTATCAGTCGTGCTAGGGACTGTATCGTGATCCAGGGATCGGTTTAGTCGTCAGCGCGGACAAACCGAGGCCTCGACGTACACCACCCACACCGGATGTCCAGCCCTCGCACGGCATAAATGTCCAGGCGGCACTCTGGGCAGCGGTAGCGGACCGGCTTCAGCCCGTTCTCGTGCCTCTGGGCTCGGGTCCCCTTCCGGCGACCGTACACAGGCTTGGGCACCTCACGTAGGAACCGACGCATTTCAGGGTCTTCACCTCGGGGTTTCATGGCGATTTAGGCTCATTGAGTGGGATCGATGTCGATCGAGACGACGCGAACAGGAAAGCCCGCTTCGGCTCTCAAGAGGCCAAAGCGGGCTTGCTAGCGCACGCGCGTGCGTAAGTGGACCGCTTTAGCTCTTCACGTTAGCATTACTGCATCGGCTGACATTAAGGGCGCCCGGGCAAGTTGGTCATTAAGGGCGGCGCCCCACCCCTGCATGCACAAGGGTGGAATTGGTAGAGGGTCTGAAAAGAACAGGGGGCTCAGTACCTCGGCATGAACCGTGCCGGTGTGACAGAGCCGTCGGAAACGAGCACAAACAAAAAAACCCGCGCTTCCGGGGTACTCTGGAAGGCGGGTCGCCAGCCGGACGTTGCTGTTGCCAATGGCCGCATCTCTTTGGCACCTTAGGCGTCCAAACCCAGGTTGCCGGCCTCACGAAGAGGCGCTCTTGATGCTAGAAAGAACGAGAAGCGGCGATGCAAAGGCACGGTCTGCCTACGGGTTCCCCAAACGGCCCCGTTGTAGCCTTCGTACTCCGAGCGAGGCCGTTACGGCCAGAAGTGGGCGCGAACCGGTAGCTCCTGGACCATCACCAGTTCCTCGTGAGCCACCTTGCTTAGGTAGTGCACGGCCTCGTCCTTTATAATTCGCCGCGCCACTAAGGACGAGCGGGCAGCAAACTCCACCACCACCAGAATGTCGTCGATCCGCTTGCCTTGGGCGTACCAACTCCCTTGTACGGTGAATTCATAGCGCGTAGCACCGCCGAAGAGCTTCGCAAGGGGCTTGGTGAGCGTGTCGTAGTCCTTTTCGTTTAGGATCTGGTCTTTCTTGTTCAGGACCTGAACCTCATGAGCACGCTTGTCGACCATCGAGCGCATCCATCGCTCAAGAGTGATGTGCTGCCGAATTTTCTCCTCAGTGAGCACCATGTAGAAGTGGTTGACGACCTGCTGAATGGCGCCATCCTGTTCCTTGATGAGCGCGTTCTGAGCAGCTTCGTCAGCCAGGGCTACATCAGTCTTGATGTCCCACCGATCACCATCAATCTTCCGTTCGCTCTTGATCGCTTCGACCAGCCAGTCTGTGGGATTAGAATTCGCCACGTCAGAAAGGCGCCCGGCTAGCCCATACTGCTTCACTAAGAGCGGTAGTAGTGGGGCAAACAACTCGTCCTGACTTAACGTTGACCCCTCTGCGTTGATCTTGCCAATCTGGTCGCTTGCGTCCTGTATATAGCCCCAGTCGCACCGCCGCAGGATAGCCGCGACGGGTATCAGCACCTGGTACTTCACATCGTGGACGTTCTGCTGATCGAGTTGGTGTTGGATACAATCGGCGAGTCCAACCTGTGCAGCATTCTCGTGCCCGTTGGCGGCGATCCACATCGGCTTCCTCAGCACTGCATCGCGACCGCTACGGAGTTCGAGGGGGAGGCATCGGAAAAACATAGCTGTAGCCTGCTCTGCTTGCAGACACGAGGGTAGGACTAGCACCACAGTTGCGACAGGGTTCAACCGCCGTAGACTCGTCAGGGCGTTCAAGACCGCCTGGGCGTCCGGTCCAGCGTCGTTCATTTTGAAGAGGTCGATCACGAAGAGGTCGCTGGCTACGACTTTCGAGCCATGCCGGTCAATTGCGGCTGTGACATCCTCTACGCCCGAACCATCGCCGATGACGTCCAAGCTGACACGCCGAAGCCGAAGTGTCTCCCTCAACATCTGCTGGACATGTGACTCAAAAGAGATCCACGGCTCAGCCCCGTCGTGACACAGGCGCTCGGTGTAGTCGTTCTGGATGGCTTCTGGGCAGAGCCATACCACGCGCCGGAGCACGGACGACTGCCTAATCTGCTCCCTCAGAGTCTCAGCGGTGTATGGCTTCATCAGGTACGCGTGGCCCCCAGCGGCATAGCCCGTTGTGTCCTGCGAGCGGAAGCCTGTGATGACAAGGCGGGGGATGTCAGGGTATTCACAGGCCATGCCGTACATGACCCACAGCCCACTGTGGAGCGTCCGCTGCTGCTCTGCGTCGCTGTCTGCTCCTAGGTCCAAGTCATAGCAGGTCAGGATGTTGGCAGGACCAACCTCATTTAGCTTTAACTTCCTCGCAACAAGATCCTCGGTATCCGTAGCATCCTCGTACAGACGTAGCTCCGCTTTCGACTTCGCTACGTCTGCGAAGGCGACGTCAGCCCCCAACTCCGATTCTAGGTCCTTCCTCAGCTGCCCTCTAAAGGCAGGATTGTCCTCCAGGATGATTACGTGCTTGAAGGAGGGGGGCTCAATGTGGGTGAAGTAGCGGACAGGAGCCAGGCGGTGCATCTGACAGTCAAGGTCTGCCACCCGACGGGCGGCCTGCAGCAACTCTTCTCCTTCGAGCTCTGCATCGGCGGTCGGCAACCCCTCGATCTGCCTCCACAATGTGGAGACTGCCAGTGGCATGTAGGTGTCTCGATGCTTATTGAAGCGGTCGGCAACCTCGTCAACCTTGGCTCGGATCTCCGGCCATTTCGCCGTCTGAAATAGACTTCGCTTATCGTGCCCTACGTCCTTTTGGAGTGCACGCGCGAAGCGATGAGGCCAAGCCCATTTGAGTTGCTCTGCGGCTCTCCCAGGATTCACTTCACCGTTGGACGCCGCTACTCCAAGTAGCGCCTGCAACGCCCCTATTTCCTTGAAAAGTGCCGTGGCCTCGAGATAGTAGACAGCCTTCTGCTTATCGAACCACGGCAAGTCGAAGAGATCAAGACCAAGCTGGTCCCACGAATACTGAATGGCAGCAGCCTTGGGTAAAGTACCCAGCACATAGATTGCCCCCTCCCGCTCAAGGCACTCCAGCAGTTTCTGCAACAGATCGAACGGACCCGGAGTGCGTACCTCACCGATCACGCGAAAGCTCTTCTCAACACCAAAGATGTGACAGAATGCCGTCAACGCACAGTTCACGGCAGGATCTTCCTGAGCCCCTGCTTCCTGGTTCTTTTCCTCTTGGAGAAACCACAGTATTCCCTCTAGCTCCGACATGGCAGTCATTGTGAGGCGATGATTGCGTATCTACTTTGAGCGCTTCTTTGGTTTGCGTGAGCGTTGCGGGCGCTGCGCGAACGCCCACTCGTACGCCTCGCGGAGCATGGCATCGTCGTCTAGCAGGCGCTGTTTGGACGCAGGATGTATGCCGAGCAGATTGATGATGAGGTCTGCGGCAGCAGTGGTGGCGTTGCTTGTCCATACATCTCGCTCGACGATCATCTTGTAGGCCGTTGTCGGCACAAGCTTGCCCGTTACAGGATCACTGGTTGTCCTGAGAGCACTAGATAGATACTCAGCCACGAGTGCCTGCAAATCAGCCAGGCTGTCCCGCAGCACAGCCGGGTCGGCGCTGTTCATCTGAAACAAGCCAACGTTAGGCGCAGACGATGTGGGGATATCGGGAGCAGTCACGCGGCGACGTGTGCCAGACAGCCCTGATAGCGCCCCGTCGCCCGGTCGCTCATCAAACCGAATATGAGCTGGGAATAGGTGCACTGCGTCTGGATAATTGTAGACTGCATTGAACAGGCAACGCTGGAGTTCGCGGATGTTCTCGGGCCAGGTATGGTTGCGGAGCTTCTCCAGGGCCCCAAGCTCCACCGTCCGCCCCTTGGTCGCACGGGGATGCATCTGTTCAGCTTTCCTCAGAAAGGCTTCGACAAGAGGCGGCAGGTCGTCCAGGCGCTCGCGTAGTGGTGGTAGCATGATTGGATCCCCTTCACGGAGTCGTGCAAGCAGATCGGAGCGGAAGCTGCCCTCTTGAACTAGGGTCTCAACGTCGGCATTGGTCGCTGAGAGAAACCGCACATGTACTGGGACCGTCTCGGTGCTACCAACAGGCGTGACCTCGCGCTCTTGTAGTGCTCGCAACAAACCCGCCTGGACCGCTGGAGGAGCATCCTTGATTTCATCCAGGAAGAGGTCTCCGCCGTCAGCCTCTTTGATGTAGCCTGTGTGGTCACGGGTGGCCCCGGTGAATGCGCCTTTCTTGTGCCCAAAGAGGGCACTGGCGTACAGTTCAGGCGTGAGCACAGCGGCGTTGACTTTAACAAGTGGTCGGTCCTTCTTTCGCGTTCTTACCAGTGCGTGAAGGTTCAGGTAGTCAGCCATGGACTCCTTACCCACACCGGGTTCGCCTCGAATCAGCAGATTGCGCGGATCCAGGGCGGCCTTGCGCGCAGCACGTAGTGCCAGAAGCAGCGGGACTGAGGTCCCGACAATCACGCCCCGCTCGTCTGGCAGAAGCCCATGCTCGTATATGTACGTACGCAGCTTGCTGGGGCTGCCTGCCTTTTCGCGGGGCAGAAAGCCAAAGATCCCCTCCAAAGCCCGACTTACCTGCTCATGCGGTTTACTCGAGAGCACAATGACTGGCAACGTAGGGAAGGCGTCGCGTATGGCATTGAGCAAATGCAAGCCGAAGTAGTGCTGCGGATCGTCATCACCCAGACGCCCCTCCGGCATACCGCGACCTCGATCCGACTCGCTGGTGCTAGACACACGACCCGTATAGAAGCATAGGTCGAGGAGAACTAGCGTCCAGGGCAGCGTTCCAGGCGGACGTAGGTCCCAGCCTTGACGGATGACCTGCAGTGTGCCTTCTAGATCGTTGTCCACGATATCGCCAACGCTAGCGCTAGCGGGCGTTTGTCCCCGTGAGAACACGACCTGTGCCACCGGCCTCTTGATCCGCTGCGTAGATCCTTTATTGGTCTCGTCACCTGTGACGTCTAGCAGGAGGTACTGGCCGCATAGATTAGCGCGCTCTTCGTTTCGACGGTCAGAATGGGTCCGTCCGAAGAGGTCGTCGATGATAAGAATGCGCGGCAGAGTGGTAGTGGACGTAATCAAGTGACTTTGATCTCGCTTGGAAACTGCTCAATAGCTTGTGCCAGCTCTTGGCATCGTTCTCGGAACGTAGCTAGCGTGTCGCGGAGTGCGTGGTTTGACTCTGGCAATCGCAGATCGTGGCAGCCGTGAAGCGACTTCCGTAAGACTAGGTAGGCGGCGTCTGCTGCCCGTGCCCGCACGGTCCCATGCTCAATCCATTGTCGGACTGGGTAGCGGGCTAGCCAGAGTTGGTGCATGACGCTAGCCAGCCAGTACTCGTTCTGACCATCCTCGCGAAAGCCCATCTGGTACACTAGCGTTCGAGGGGACATGTCTTGTTCGAAACTCTGCAAGAGTTGTCTAACCTCGCGGTATTGCGCCTCCCACTCGGGGAGCACATTCGGCACAAATGCCAACTCGAACTGAGTATCCTCAATTTGCCCATCCAGCAGGTTCAAGCACTTTGCGAGCGCTGGCATGTATTGGTTTTTTAGCCAGTCATGATTGAAGTTGGCTCTTCGTTTTTGCCAATCGGATATAGCTCGGGCGCTCACTTGAGTATACTCGCGATCTCTAGAAAGGCTTCTGCTACCATGTCAATGTCATTCAGCAGCGATCCTGAACTATATACCTCATCAATGAGCTGGGCAATATTACTCCCTTCAAGATTAAACCCTGAACCCAACTCTGCCTCCAGATCCTTTAACACCCGTGCCTTTCGACTCTCCAAAGAGCCAGGATCTGCTATCCTTTCTCTGCCGGATGGTTCCTCCAAGGACGACAACCACCAAGTACTTGCGCTAACCTCTCCCCTCCTCCCGTCCAAATTTTTGAGCAGGCTACTTTCTCTTTCCATCTTTGAACTACTTAAGCCTAGTGTATCCCAATATCTTTTATTGTATCCATACTCTGAATTTAGATATACTGCGATAAATCCTTGACATAAGATTGAAAGCTTCAGGGTAACAGCTCTACTCAGGCCGACACGTAGTATCGAAGGCAACTCACGTCCTCGTTCCAACATCCAAGAAACGATTTCAGCAGCCTCTTCCTCCGACAACGGCTGCTCTCCAGAAATTGGCCTAGAAACCCATACCTCACCTACGGGAGGCGACGGAACAGGTGTGGCTCCTGTATACCTAATTACAGAATCGGCCTCAATTTTTAGCTTTCCCAAATAGCCAGAGTCTGAATCATGAAGGAGTAGAATATTGACCCGGCTAGGCCTCTCTAATGTCAATCCTGCATCAGAGAGAAGAGATACTGTATCTCCATCATATATGTATACCTTACCACATGTCGCGAGAAGGCTCTTTGCACTCTCCCCTCCCCTATGTGGGTTCGTCTGGTCGACAACCAGTGCTCGACTCAACACACTCTCACCTCCAAGATCGTATCACGAGTACCGCAATTGCTCATTCCTGAGCCTGGAAAAACGTTAACTATACAGCTTGACCTTTTCCCCTGGATAGACTTAGATGACTGTATAACAAAATCAAGGTAGGAATTAAACGATTGGCCCCCATAAAGCATCTTTTGCTCGCCGTCGATTGAGTAGATTGACCGTATCTTTTCGGCAAGTGCGACTTGACCAGGCTTGTATGACACCTCACAATCAAACCCTAAGCAAATCCGAAGTATCCCACCCTCGGGGTCAAAAGATATAGAATTGACTGCACTACTACTAGTATTATCATGAATACACATTTTGCTAAACATTGTAGCTAGCGCAACTATGGATTTGCGTGCTTGCTCTCCACTCTGAACTGGAAGAACATTGCCTGATCCTTTCTCAAAATTAACGCTCTGCAAAGCATCGGCAACGTCGCTTCCGAGAACTGCTGCCAGCACTATGATAACAGCCCCGAGCGACAAGCGTCGCTGAGAATCTATACCTTTGCCAACATGAGCTATAGACTTCGAGCCTACCAGTCCCTGGAGTTCTCGATGCAGAATCTTTAGCTGCGCATCGTCAAACCAATGTTGCGGTGGATCGAAGCGAAATAGACCTCTAAGATATCTACTGATCTCTTTTCTACACTTCTCGTAATCAGCTGGGCTTTTTGACTCAAGAATATACGTGTGGGGAACATCCGATCCATCAGAATACCAACTACTAACCACATCTCTCAATCTGCTATCGGCTCCCCAAATCCTGTGCTCTATATCCCCAAATTCTCGTAGATATATCTCTATAGACTCTCTTATTATGTCTTTTCCCACATTTCTCATGCTATCGCCTGCACTTGCTATCTGAATGTGCACATCCCTTTCGGGAAATATATACCGTATCTTTTCTATAGCTTTTTTTATCGCGGTATTAGAGCCTAGGGTAGTAGCAATCTGGATAACTCCATGCCAGTCGCGATTTGACATCAACTTCGCTATTAAGTATAACCCCTGCCTCTGTAGAGGGTTACCATCCGCGAATGCTCCGTTGATCAATCTATCCAATACTTCGTTCCTAGTACTACCATCTTCACTATCCGCTTCTTCCATAACATAGCCAGGTAGATCGAGTCCCAAATCCATAATAATTATATTACCATCTTTCACTCTCTTTTTACCCACACCATTTTCACCGCTGAATAGATCGATAAATTTTTTATACGAGTCACTACCCTCAATTTTAATGTAACTTATGTCATGATAATAAAAATCAAAATATCCATTATATTTATTGACCTTTGGATATTCAAAGTCAGAATCATCCACTATCAAAATTGGAACTCTATTCATCATTTTGCACCTCTAAGGATTTCAGTGGTATAGTAAATTCGCTAATATATTTATTTCTGAACTCTCGTACTTTACCTTTTGCATTCAAACGATCTAGCATCTCGCGAATTATACTCTCGCTCGAAAACCTACTAGAGGTAAAGGGCATAGATCTATTCGACTCCATCGCGCTATATATTTTGTCAAGCAAATCGCTCTTTTCTCCATTCTTATTCGAAAACCTACCATCTTCATTTCTATGGTTGAAAAATCTAATAGTTATATAGCCATGACCACCCCTGTCGTATTTACCTCTATACATCGTGACCCTTATAGTGTAACTAGGGTCAGCGTGCCTGATCACATTAGTAAGTACGGATATTATGAGTCGAGCCATGTTCATCCAGTCAGCATTTTTTCTTCGCTCCCATAATATCTTAGGTTCTTTACTTTTAATCTGAAATCTATCACTCCACAGGTTATCTATTTCGTCAATTATTTTTTCTGCATACTGGATTTTACTAATATTGAGTTTTGTACCAATCTCGAACTTAGCCCCCTTGAGAGCATAAGCCTTTAGTACAGATTTCGATAGGATCCAACACTTGTCGACTAGAGATGACAAAGACTCTGGGGTTCCTTCTGGGAATACATCCTCTGGGTTATCGAGCTGGCACCACAGACGTAATATTTGACCAGCAGATTCAAATAGCTCAGGGAATGGCGCTATCTTATACCTGTTTATCTTGCCAGATTCATCAGATCCCAAATCACTCGACAGGTCGCCTAAAACCGACTCGGGACGAACCATCCAATGGTCAGATATAGCTATCGCCATATGCTTAACCTCATGTCCAAAAATATCAGTCGCTTTCCGCAGCCCCTGGACATTTTTTTCGTCAAGAGCGATATTTACTGAGCCTAGTCTGAAGGCCGAAATAATGCTACAAATATCGTTGGAACTAACCTTCTGCCCATATTTAACTGCTATGACTAGTGAACCAGACCGGCCAGTGAGACCTTCACCAGGAAGCCAGGCTGGAATAGTAAGAATACCTCCCATGGATGACGGTGCTATATCCTGGACCCACCCTACATATCTGGAAATTTTCTCATAAATATCTGCCTCTCTTCCTCCCAATTTATCAACAAAAAACCGTAGTCTTGATTCGATATCTATCGCATCCGGAGTTATGGTGGGAAATGTGCTGACCAACTCTTGTCTATACTCATCTGCATATCCCTCCATATTGATACGCAACGAGTCGTTAATCGTGTCCCACCTTAAAGGAACTTTTTTATCATCCCGTGATGTAAGATTTTTTCCCACCCATTCGTCTATAACTCTACTAGATATCATTTTTCTAAGTAAATCTAGTCTACTTTCCTGATTCTTTATGGCAATTGAATATAGATTCCTCCAATCACAAAGACATACGCTATCGCGCAAATATTTACCACTAGAACTTAAATTATTTTCCCAAAATTTGTCACCACGCAAAGATACAAGCAATGATGAACCGTAGGGGTATTCGATTTTTCCTCCCTGGAACCCACCGCTAGACATATTCGGAGGCAAGGCCTCGAGAAGTGCAGAAGTAGATATAAATGATGATTCTGCCTTACGGTTGTACTGGGCGTTAAATGTCAAAGCGCGGAGGGCTGTATAGGGCTGCTCTGGCCTAATACTATTCTCGCTAGCCCACGAGAGCTCTTCGGAGAAAAAGTACGACCAACGCCTCACGGGGTTAGCGCGGTCGCCAGTAAAGTGCCCTATGCAAACCCATACAGCAATTTCCTCTAGCAACCTATGAACTAACGGCTCAAATATCCACTCCCAACTCCACTTGGCTGAATCGTGATTCCTCTCCTCATTCCTCATGAGCCTGTCGAGGTCTTCAAACAGCCTTACTCCCTCGTGCCCTGACCCAGGGTTGAGTTCTCCACCAGCGCGGCTGTACCTCTTAACTCGACGATCCAGTTCGAGTCCGATTTGCTGCCATTCACTCACAACACTCCTATGAGAACCAACGGACCGATGATGAATTGCCTTGACCATGAGGCTAGGACGTGGCTATTAATCTACCGTATAGCCTGGTAGACGTCAAAGCATGGATGTAGTGCTTCGTGAGTTGGCATTCGTTCAGCAGCAAATGACCCTGGTGGCTGAGCCTACGGTCCACAAATACCACTTTGCGTCGGTGTAGTTGCGCCGACCGTAGCAAGCCGAGGCACTCCTGGTCAACCAGCAGACGCCACATGCGATCGAACTCAATCACGGCAGAGAGCCAACTATTCACGCGCACGGCCTTGCCCTGTCCAAGCATGACTACACACATGAGTGCAAGCGCCACCATGCCCGCGTGCAGGCGAATACGTTCGAGGGTCCATTTACCCCGGTCAGCGCCAAGTGCGCATCCTCCGGTGAGGGAGGGAGAAGAGCGAGTTGCTAGGCGGGCAAAGAATGACCGGTTGAGGATGTAGCTCTCCAGAATGCACTCGGTGTCGCGGCGGCTTGAGACCGTAGGAGCCGCAGGGCTGAGCGTGAGAGCTATCGTGTATGGTCGGCGATTCGTACCTGGACAGACACGACTAAGGAGGCCGTAGCTAGGCAACCGCAGGCCTAGTGTGCGGGAAGGTGACCCGTACACAGAGAAATGAACTTGCCGAGTGAGGGAGAGAGACTCGTTCACAGATCGTAGTCGAGTGAGGAGGCGCTTTGGCGAGAGCTATCTCGTCTAGTTCTCTATCCGTGGTGGTAGCGTGCCCAGATCATTTGGGGATAGCCTAAGCCGCTGCGTCTTAGCCCTCTCCAACCAGAACAGCCTCCTCATTCTCTGCATTATCACCGTCATACACCTCAGGCATTCCGGACTCTATCTCCATTAAAATAAAATCTAGTGCTGCATCTCTGTCTTCTTCCATGCTAATGTTACCCATCACTCCTCGATATCCTTCAATATCCGCAAAACTATCCCGAATTGATTCGGCTGTGTTGTTGCCCCCCTTCCTCACTTCATTGAGCATCATCAATATATCGTAGGCATACCCAGCATAGCTAGTCGGCCGCTCACCGTAGCGGCTTTCATATCTGCTGGCAAAAGCAGGATCTATAGATGCATCAACATAAACTACATCTTCTGCTGCGTCTCCAACATTGTTAATGGTTACGGGGAGGCCGAGTGTCATATCTGCGAGCAAGTCAGACTGTACGTTGGCCTCGCGCATCTGTGTAACGAGTGCACTGTAGGCAGGACCATACCCTACAATCCAGACGACGTCAGGATTGGCATCTTTGAACTTTTCCCATTGAGCACGGAAGTCTCTTTCAGTCAATTCATATGGCTCTGTCAGCAGTACACTGTCTCCATCTGCCTCAAAGAGCTCTTCAAAGACCTCAGCGCTACTCTGTCCAAAGTCGTCGTCGATGTAGGCTATTCCTGCTGTTTGATATTTATCCGAAGCGTACTCTGCAATGACGCCTGCTATCCCGTCTGCCTCAGGGTAGACCCTAAATACGTAGTCGCTGGGTGCTGTGACTCCTGGCAAGGCTACGGCAGTTCCGATCACAACGGTGTTATTGGGACCCGCGAGCGGTGCTACAGCACTCGTAACTGAACTAAGGGCAGAGATGACGACAGGTGGGTCCTCGGTCAGGACCATCTGCTGGAAAGCCGAAATACCTCTCTGCGGGTTGTTCTCCGAATCCTCGTAAATCAGCACGATGCTTCCTGGGTCTTCCTGATTGATCTCATCAGCTGCCATGTCTAGTCCCTTTTTGATATAGTCAGCAAATACTGCCCCGGGACCAGTCAAGGGGAGCAAGGCTCCGACTTCGAGAGGAGCCAGTTCAGCCGAAGCACGCTCTTGGTTGCATCCGCTGAGTAGAGTTACTACTAGCAAGGAGGCCAACAGGGATATCGCTTTCATGTCGAGTCATGGTGTGGTGGAACAAAACAACTGAGCTCCTATCGAGCCAGTGTCGAAGGGACCGCGATCAGGCTGACAGGCCTTGAAGCGCCAAAGAGGTGGTGTGCTTCGTCCGTGACGAATGCATGATCTAGTGCAGAAAGCGGCTCATCCCAAAGACCAACCTCGAAGGGCCGTCCCTCTACGGAACATGCTAATGCCACTTTCTGCTTCTCTCCCCCACTCAGGCTCCCTACTTGCCTATCTAGTACCGGCCCTAGGTAGCGAGGAACGACTCGCACCCCCGCAAGCCGTAAGGTGTCGCTGACTGACAGCGAGGGAAAGAGTTGATCTCGAGACTGCAGCAGTGAAACGGGTCGCTCCCATGCGGGAAGGCTGTCTACACGCCTGCCGCAAATCCATGCGCTACCGCTGGTGGCTGTTTGCAACCCCGCTAACGTTTCCAGAAGCGTGGTCTTCCCCCACCCATTCGGTGCCTGTAAAACTCCCAATTGGTTTCGCCGAAGACGAAATGTGAGGCCTTGTGCCGTTTCACTCGCGATATCAGCCGTCTCGTGACCAATGACCAGACGACGCCCTCGATGGACGACCAAGTCATTGACCTCGAGAACGATCTCACCGGGTGTGGTCGCGGCAGGGGTCACCACAGACAGAGTTGCGCCACCAGGAAGCGGGTGATCCTCGATAGTGCTATTGGCTCCCGCGAGGTTACGGAGCCATGCATCTAGACTTTCCCGGGATGGGGATTCTGATACGAGTAGATCCTTCGGTGCCTCCACATGAAGCGCGCCGCTGTTGAGCGTCCAGACCGTGGAAGCGAGCGGTAGGATGTGCGGGATATTGAAGACGTGCTCAATGATGACAAGCGTGATTCCCTCTTCTCGAGCGAGGCGTTCCAGTAGAGCCAGCACGTCGGCAATGCCTGCACTGTCAAGGCCCGCTAGGGGTTCGTCCAGAAACAGGACGCGAGCACCAGCCCGGACAGCACGTGCTATAGCTACTCGCTTCGACTGGCCAAGCGAGACTTTGTCTGCTGAAGACGAGGAACGACCTCCGAGACCCAGGCTATCGAGAAGTGCCGTGGCTGCGCGACGATTATGTTGCTCTTCAGCACGTACAGATCCACGACGCAGAAGGGATAACACTGGGCTCTCACCAAGTTGCCCCCGCGAGGCTACGGCAATGTTGTCGCGCAATGACTGAGTTGAAAAAAGACGGATCTCCTGCCAGGTACGCCCCACACCCTTCTTTGCTACACGCTCAGGAGCGAAACGATTGAAAGTGTTCAGTCTATGCCACCAGCGCCGGGGAAAATGAAAAGTCTTAGCGGCTCCTTTCGTGTGAAGCCGGATCTGCCCGACGTCGGGCTCCTGATTGCCCGTGAGAATGTTCAGAAGAGTCGTCTTCCCTGAGCCGTTCGCTCCACGGAGCAGCACAACTTCGCCACGGTGGAGAGCGAGGTCTACGTTGTTGAGCACGACTTGCCCACCAAAGGCTATGCGCAGCCCGTTGGCGTGCAGTAGCACCGAGGATGCCGTGCTTCTAGTGTGTTCTCCGTTGAAGGCTGTTGTGTGTTGTGTGGTCTCCATTGAGATGCACTACTCCAGGCGATAAGCACCTGCGATGCCCTTCGGGCGGAAGTGCATCATTAGTACCAATATCAAGCCATATGCCATAAGCCGAATCTCCGCTGCTACGCTGGAGGGTAGCTCCACAAATCGGAGCGCTTCGGGGATTGCTAGCAACACCGCTGCTCCCACGAGCGGCCCTCGAAAGTTGCCCACACCGCCCACGAGCACGAAGCAGAGCATCAGGATCGACTCGTCAAGCGACGCCACGCGCGGGTCGATGTAGCTGGCATAAGAAGCGTACAGTGCGCCTGCAACGGCTACCATACCGCAGGAAATGGCAAAAACCTGGGTCTTTAACAGGCGCACGTTCTTTCCTAGTCCCCGCGCAGCGAGCTCGTCGTCACGCATCGCCTTTAGCAACCTCCCCCATGGCGAGTCTAGTAGGAGCCATGCCACTAGGACGCATGCAGCGGCTATCACTGTTGACAAGACGGCCATGCTACCTATGCTATCAAAGATGATAGTAGCGATAGCTGGCCTCGAGATGTTCTCCAACCCGAATGGCCCGTTCGTGAGGTTGCTCCAGGTTCCGATCTCCTCAGCGCTCGACCAGTTGTGGAAGATGCTGAAGAGAAGCATCTGAACGGCAAGCGAGATCATGACGAAGAAGTCGCCCCGGAAGCGCCACGACGGTAGTGAAACTGCCAGGCTCAGGATGACAGCGATGACAACGCCGAGTGTCACCGCAGGGAGGAAGGCCCAACCTAGTACGAGTGTTGCTAGCGCATAAACGTAGCTACCTACCGCGAAGTAGCCTGCGTGCGCCAGCGTCAGTAAACCGCTGTAGCCCACCACCATGTTGAGGCTGATCGCAACGATGACAAAGATGTCGAGATAGATCAGCAAATGCAGTAGGTACTTCATACTCCAGCCTCCAGCCGCATCTTGCGACCCACTAAGCCATGCGGGCGCACGTAAAGAAACAACGCTAGGAGCGCAAACGTGACCGCAGCCTGCCAACGCGCCGACAGAAACCAGACCACTTGAGACCGAACTACGCCGAGCAAAAGCCCTCCTAGCATGGGACCTAGAAATGACTGCCGACCGCCAATGATGACCGCTACGATGGCGAGTAGCAGGGCGGGTAGACCACCATGTGGATCAAACCCGACATCGTAGGCTACCAGCAAAGCAGCCGTTGCACCAAGCAAGCCGGACACCCCGAAAGCCAGAAGTCGCAACTGCCGGATGTTGTATCCCTGTAATGCTAGTGCTCTGGGATTATCGGCTAAAGCTCGGAATTGCAGCCCCAGAAGACTGTAGCGTAGCCAGACAAAGAATAAGGCGAGCGCTACGAGCGCTCCCCCCCCGGCAACGAGTTGGGCACGAGATAGGATGAGCCCACCAGCCGTGAACACTTGGTCGACACCCTGCCGCAATACCTTTGGCTCGCTCCCCCAGATGAGCGCTACAATCTGCACAAGAACAATGTAGATGCCGAGCGAGGCAATAAGATGCGCACCCTCAGGTGCTTGGTTGCGTTCCAGTCGAGCGTGGTTGAACTGCTCACATGCTAGCGATAACCCGACTGCCAGCGACACCGCTAGTAACACGGCGGCAAATCCAGGCCATCCGTCTCGCAAGGCAGTCCATGCTACAAACGGCACTGCTGCATAGATGCCGCCAAGTGCGATATGGAAAACACGTGTCGGTAGGTACACGACTGAGAAAGCCATCGCAAGCACGGAGATGGTCAGGCCTGAGATGATGCCGTTGGCAAGGATCTGCATAGTGGGTAGACAAGCACAAAGGACCATGCGGGCGAGCGCAGTTTCGCACTTACCTAGTCCTAGGGAGTCGTAGGGTCTCGGGGCTCTTCAGGAGAGTCAGGATGCGTGTGAGGATACCACCCTTAGTCTGACAGCGAGGTGCGGGCCTCGTTCAGGATTTTGTAGCTGCCTCCACACAAGGAGACGACCGCTTCGCATAACTCTTTCGTTTTCTGTCGCACGGTCTCTGCCCGATGGGATCGGTTGCCTTGCACGACCAACACCACATGGCGCGTGTGCATCTCCACCTTCGTCGCCTCGCTCTGCTTGATGTCCAGCCTGCAGAGTACGTGCTCGTCGTCGTGCCAGTAGTACTCGCCGGGTTGTACCCTTGCTGTCGTTGCAGTGCCAACGGGCCGGTACGGAGTCGTCTCACGAGCGATGTCGAGACGCATCGGCCCCTTGATCTTCTCTCGGTCGTGTGCCCCGATAGACAGAAAGCTCTCTAGCGCGTGCGTGTTGTAAAGGTCTACCAGAATGTTGATCTGCGGCAAGCGGCCTGTCTCCTGCGCAAATATGTAGGAGCTTAGTTTGTCAACCGGCGAGGTGATCTCGCCAGGCGCTTTGCCGATGTGTGCGTAGAGGGCGTGGTATCCCTGTACCTCCGGCGCCTCGCTGATGTAAGAGCGCCCCTTTGAGCGAAGAGCCTCCTCGATGCTCCGCTTACGGCGCTCGACATCGGCGGACTGCCGGCGAATCGTGACGTTGTTCAACTGGGCGACGCAGTAAGGAATGCCAAGTGCCTGTGCCTCTTCAGAGCAGGTATGGACTACCGGCAGGGGTTCGGCCTTCACGGGCGGCTCCAGCATGTCAAAGAGCGGAGTTCCCACGCGCACGCGCAGGCCGCACAGGCTCTGCCCCCACGACAGAGATGCGACTGACGGCACGCTCTCGAGGCCGATGCGCCGCGCGATCTCGAGAGCACGCTCCGGCATGAATGGGGCGGTTAAGACGGCCAGGAAGCGAAGCCCTTCAACCAAGTGGGCCAGGACGGCATCACGCAGGTCCCCCTCATCCTTTAGCCGCCAGGGCTCACGCTCATTCAGGTACACGTTCAGGCGGTACACGAGCCTCCACGTCGCTTCGAGGGCTCCCCTGAAGTCCAAGCGCTCCATCGCCGCACGCACCTGTGCAACGACAGCGCTGGCGGTACGCTGAAGCCCTTGTTCTGGCTCCTCCTCCCTACGTGCCTGCGGAATCCGCCCTTCGTGTAGACGATCGGTTAAAACCGTCACACGCCGCACCAGGTTACCCAGCCCTTGTGCTAGTTCGCTGTTGTTGCGCTGAACAAGGTTGGCCTCGGAGAAATCACCGTCGGCGCCAAACGCGAACTCCCGGAACAGGTAGTACCGCAAAGGCTCGAGACCGTATCGCTCAATGAGATACTCTGGTCGGATGGCGTTGCCAAGCGACTTGCTAAACTTTCGGCCGTTGACTGTCCAAAAGCCGTGCGCAAATATGCGTTGCGGAGGAGATACCCCAGCAGCGTGGAGCATGGCTGGCCATATGACGGCGTGGAACCGGAGGATGTCTTTCCCAATGATGTGCATCGCTGAAGGCCAGCGCTGCTCGAAGACCTCGCCGTCGGCTAGATAGCCTGCACCGGTCAGGTAATTGAGCAACGCGTCAAACCACACGTAGGTGATATGGCCCTCGGCGAACGGAAGGGGAATCCCCCATTCAAAGGTGCTGCGTGAGATGCAAAGGTCTTCGAGCCTGCCTTGGACGAAGCTGACCACTTCGTTGCGTCGCGTCTCCGGCTGGATGAATTCGGGGCGCTGAGTATAGAGATCGAGCAGCCAGTCCCGATACCGCGAGAGCCGGAAGTAGTAACAGACCTCCTCGAGCCACTCCGCTGGCTTTCCGTGGACGGGGCAGCAACCGTGATCGAGCTCTTCTTCGGAGTAATAGCCCTCGCACTCCACGCAATACCACCCCTCATACGTGCCTGGGTAGATGTCGCCACGGTCATACACGCGCTGTAGAATAGCCTGGACCACGCGAACGTGGTCGGCATCGGTCGTGCGGATGAACCGGTCATACGCAATGCCTAGCGTCTGAAACGTCTCCTTGAAGTCGCCTGCGAGTTGGTCCACAAACGGCTTCGGCGACAAACCGGCTTTCCGCGCTGCCTTCTCGATCTTCTTTCCGTGCTCATCCGTACCCGTGAGCACGAAGGCTTCGTCCCCGCAGAGTCGAGCCCATCGAGCGGCGATGTCTGCTGCCAACGTCGGGTAGGCAGTACCGATGTGTGGCCGGTCGTTTGGATAGTAGATCGGTGTGGTGAAATAGCGGGTCATCGTGAGTTCCAGGATTACGTGCGGACGTGCGACGTACCCCAGGAGGTCGGAAGCCTCCCGGGGATCAGTCGCCGCGAACTAGGCGGACCGGTGGTGCGCTGGCTAGGCTGCCCGCGTAACCGTAGGCTGCTCCCAGCTCAGGTACGGCTTGCCGAAGTGGCCATAAGCGGCCGTCTGGCGGTAAATCGGCTTCAGCAGAGCGAGCTGAGCGATGATGCTGGCTGGCTGGAAGTCGAACTGCTGGGCGAAGGCCAGCGCATCGATATCGTCGCCAGTGCCGAACGTGCTCACGTAGAGCGAGAACGGCTCCTTGCGTCCGATGGCATACGAGACCTGGACCTCAGCCCGCTGGGCCAAGCCGGCCTCCACGATCTGACGCGCGACGAAGCGGGCGAAGTAGGCCCCGCTGCGGTCGACCTTCGACGGGTCCTTGCCACTGAAGGCCCCTCCGCCGTGGCGCCCCATACCGCCATACGTGTCGACGATGATCTTGCGGCCAGTGAGGCCTGCATCGGCCGACGGACCTCCCTGGACGAAGCTGCCCGAAGGGTTCACAATCGTCTTCACGTCTGGGCGATACCAGTCGCCCAAAATGCGTGGGGCAAGCGCCTCACGCACATAGGCCTCGATCTGCCCTTGCGGCACCCCGGCAGCGTGCTGCGTCGAGACGAGCACGTTCTCGATCCGGTATGGCACGTTGTCGCGGTAGCCAACGGTCACCTGCGTCTTGGCGTCAGGGCCGAGCCATGACTCGCCATTGCGGCGGTCGTACGCCAGCCCCTCAGCCAACCGATGCGCAAGCAAGATGGGCATCGGCATCAGTTCTGGCGTCTCGTCCGTCGCGTAGCCGAACATCAGCCCCTGATCACCAGCTCCCTCGGATTTGCTCTCCGCAGTCTCGAGGGCTTCAGCCCGTGCACGCTTGGCATCGACCGCCTCTTTGATCTCCTGCGCCTGCGTGCCGAGCAGGTTGATGATCCGCACCCCATCGGCATGGAAGGGGTCGCTAGGATCGACGTAGCCGATCTCGCGGATCACTGTACGGACTAACCTGTCGTAGTCGATGTCCGAGTTCGTAGTAATCTCGCCAGCTAGGACAACGGTGTCCTTCTTGACCAGGGTTTCGACGGCGACGCGGCTCAGCGGATCCTGCGCAAGGCACGCGTCCAGGATGGCGTCGGAGACCTGGTCGCAGAGCTTATCCGGATGCCCTTCTGCAACCGATTCTGAAGTGAAACGATAGTACATAGCCATAAGGAGTACCTCCTGACATACAGCTCCGGATAGATGTGGATGTCAGGAGGTCTCCCGGAGCCTGAAGGGACAACCCGACGCTTTAGCAGGTATTGATGAATCGCCCCTGCAAGTTGTCGATTAACTCGGCGATAGGAATCGTACGCATCTACTACAGATTCGGTGCCAAAGCAGCCCAACTAACCGCACAGCGTCGAAAACGGAAGAAAATGCCCTAAAGCAGCGGAGTGGGGCACGAGAGGTCGCAAGTACCGCTATCGTAGATGCTAGCGACCCTCGCTTGACGCAACCAAGCCTCTTGGTCGTGTGGCGTTCTCTTGTGGGTTAAGCCAGCCGGGGTCTCACATGAACCACGACGGCATTACTAAACTTGAGTCGCGGGTTGGTCAGATCGAGGCGACACCGGCATAACACAGGTTCGTGTGTGCCATCTTCAGCAAGAGCGTGCTCCACAGACCCTGCCACGACCGTGCGTACACCCGGTCACAGAAGCGGTCCCACAACTGCCGCAGCGTCGTCTCCACCCGCTCGCGCACCGCACTGAGCCTCTGCTGCGTCTCACTCTTCCATTCGGCATCCCGAGGGCCTGTCAGGACGGTCCCTGACGACTCCCAGACCGCCTCCCGGCAGTTGGGACCGCTGTAGCCGCCATCGCCTAGCGCTACCCCGCCCCCGCCGGTCGCTTCGCACAAGAGTGGGGCCACGCGCCGGTCGTCCCAGTTGCCGGGCGTCAACACGGCCGCGAGTAGCGGCCCCTCAACGTGCGTGACGACGTGCAGCTTGAAGCCGAAGAACCAGCCTTTGGCGGTCTTGCCGAAGTAGGCTCCGGCCTCGCGCAAGAGGCGCACGCGTCCGTGGCGGATCGGCTTGCAGACGGGAATCGGCTTCGCGTCGAGCAGGTAGAGCCGTACCGGGGAGAGCGCAATGAGGGCGACGGCTGCGCGCATGAGCTCGCCGGTGAGGAAGGCGAGGGCATGCAAGCGCTTGAGCCACTGCTTGTAGCAGGGCAAGAGCGGAAAGGCCGTGCCGAGGTTGTCGCGGACGAGGTCGTAGGTCTTGCGGAGCGTCGGCACGCCGAGCGAGCCTTGCATGAGGCCGATAGTGAGCACCTCGGCGTCGGAGAAGGCGGGGGCGTCGTTGTTGGAGCGCCGCCAGTTCATGAGGGTGGGATGGGCTTGGCCGAAGTCATCGACGAAGACGTAGAGGCGGGTGTCCTGATCGATTAGATTGGAGGACATGGGTTGGCGGCGCAGTGAGTTCGATGGATGTGTGGTAACTCCATCGTAGGACTCGACTGGCGTCTAGCCAACCCATGTTCAGCTCAACACGCGACTCACGTTTACTAAGGCCGTCACCGCTTCTCTCGAAGACCGCGACCGTGACGCCATCAGAGACGTTCCTGTCAAGCCATCACCGACTCACCCAAACCACCAATGGCCTTGAAAGAGCCCTTCGTGAAATGAAACGGTCCACACGGGCAGAGGGGAATGTCAGGACAGCACAGAGACACTAGCGACAGCGGTGTTGCTGAGCGTCCCGAAGGACTGTTACGAGCGCTAGTACCTACCTGGATATGGCCACACGCCATGCTCTATTTCACCAACCCACAAGGTTAGTCACTTGCCCCCGGCTGCGTTCGCAGCCATGCCTATCCTGAATTGGTGGCAAGTCAGGAAGACCTATCACGCAACGCATCCCGCTGCTATGCTGTGAAGTCCTTCCTCGCCGATCTCCGCACAGCCAAGAGGCTGCACAAGATCCAACTCTGATGTGAACCGCACCCCGCTCACGCCGGGCGGTAGATCGGGGTCCACGGCAGGCATATCCTCAGCCTGGTAAAGCCGGAGCGATGCTCGCGCCACCTCCTCGTCAAACCGCTCCCGCAGTGCCCGTCGGAGTGAACCGCCAAGACTTTGAGCCACGACGTGGTCCACACGGAGCAGCAAGTCGGTATCGCCAGCCAGCAACCCACGAACCCGGTCAAGCAGCGCGCCGAGCGTCAGCCCGTCAGCAGCTCGAACAACGCGCACGGACACGACGAGCACCTGCACGTCCGCCTCGGGGCGCACCTGCTCCAGGCTGAAGTGGTGTCGCCGTGTCTCTCCGCTGGTGCTTTTGACCTCGATCCGCTCTGGTCCGCCGCTGAAGTCGAAGCGGTCCTCCGGCTCCACGTGCCACGCCCGCGTAAGCGCCACCGGGTCCCGCGACGAGGCAATGACCAATAGCTCCGCGAACAGCGCCTGGGCCGACTGGCGCGGCGGGGCCTGAAGTGCCTGGAATAGCTCTGCCAGCCGACGGACTGCCCCTACTGCGTCCCGCCGCGTCGGCTCCGGCCCGACGGCCTCGACGATAGGGTGGAGGACGCGGAGAAAGTGCTCGCCGAGTTCGGGACTCGTGCAGCGGACGACCGTGAGCGTGACGGTCTCCTCCGTCCCGTCCGGCGCAACCACGCGACACAGCACGTCGTGCTGCACGGTCAGGTGCTCCAGCACGAGGGGAGGCGGAGGCGCGCTGTCGCTTGGCTGTACCGCGACGAGCAGCACGGGGCCGCCGCTCGCTGCCCGTGCAATTCGATGCCGAAGCCCAGGGAGAGGCACCGCCGAGAGGCGGTCCTCTGCCTCGCCCGGCTGGAGCGAGCGGTAACGCGCGAGAAGCTCCGCCGGGCTCACCTTAGGCTCCCCCGTTGGTCTGCTGCACGATCCAGTCCTGCGTCATTTCGCGCGGCACCCAAACGGCCACCACGGGCACGTCTTCACGCAGCACGTTGCCCTCCGAGACGATGCCGTCGTAGACGTCTAGCCGGTGGAGTTGGATCGTGATGCCCTCGTCGGCTTTGATCCCGCGGTCGCCGGGATACACCTTGGCCCGGCTCTCGACGGGATAGGCTCCCGCGAACAGGTTGATGATCTCGCCCTTGTCGTTCGTGCCGCGCTGGGTCTGTACGCCAGGACGCATCTGGAGGACTGTACAGGTCGCATCGGGATGGGCCTCGACGTGTTCCTCCAGACGAAGCTGTAGCGCTGTGAACCGCGGCGAGTCGGCAGCGGAAGGGAAGCGGAGGTTGGCGAGGAGTTCCGAGAGCACCTGGCGCACCGGCACATCGCGTGCGACTAAGTGCCGGTGCGAGTCCAGACGCTCGGCCCGTCCCTCGTCCGGCTCGAGTTGTAGCCCGCCGAGGAAGGCATCCACCGTACCGCGGTTGTCATCAACGGCGTCCCGTACGTCGTGCGGGGCCTTCATGTCGAGCCAGCGGTTGCCGAACCGGATGCGCCCGTACTCCAGATCGAGCACGGCCCGACGTGTGGGCCGGAACGCCCGGTCGAGAATGAACGCACGCTTCCACTCCCTCAGCGGCTGGCCTGTCTGGCGGTGCCGCCGAAGCGACTCCCGCACGTTCTCCTCGTGCTCCAGATACCGTCGGTAGGCGCGCTCCCCAGCCATCGAGAGGTAAACGCGGCAGTAGCCAATGTAGTCGGCCTTGTAGCCGAACCACCGGGCGCGTTGCTGGAAGGTGTCAGCGTTGCCCACGCCCAGGCCACGCGGCATATAGGCCACCGTCAGCCCCTCGACCGTGAACCCCCTGTCTAGCGCCTGCCCGCCGACCAAGATGTGCGCGTAGTGGTTGCGCCAGTCGGGCACGGGCGTCCGGCCCTCGCGCGCGTTCATCTCCCACACCATCGTCTTACGGATGGAGCGGGGAAGCTGGCGGGCGAGGTCGTCGAACGAAGGCAGATCCCCGACCGTCTCGGCCAGGTCGTCGTACGCCTCCCGGAAGCGGTTAAGCTCAGCATCTCGGTCGCGGTCGGTCTGCCTTCCAGCCAGAGCATCCGCCCAGCGGTCCTTCACCGCCCGGACCCATCGGTAAAACCGCTGATGCACGTCGGTAAGCCGGTCGGGATGCACCATCATCGAGCGGTTCGTAGGCGACGGCCGCCGCTGCTGACGCGCGGCAATCTCCCCAGCGGCAACGCCCAGGAAGAAGATCCGCATCGCACTCAGCAGGCTTGAAGGCGGCGCGCGAAGCTCGTTACTGCTCGATAAGATGTCGTGCTGAGGGATCACGCGCACCAACTCTCGATCCCCCTCGAAGAACGTCCGCCCGCCTGTGTAGGCATCGCCTGGCGTCAGCACCTCCGCGAAGTCGGGCGAGAGTGCGTCGATGATGTTGATGAGCAGCGGGGCCTGGGGCGTGGCGGTGTACTGAAGGTAGGTGTGGCGCGGCAACAACTCGCGGATCTCCCCGATCCGCCGGTAGGTCGCGCTCTCTTCGTCCGCGTTGACACGCGTGTTCAGGCTCGCCTGGTCCGCCTCGTCGTCGATGATGAGCGTCGGCGTGCTGTCCAGGATGGGCCCGATCTCCCGTAGCAGCCTCGTCACGCGGTCCAGGTGCGCCCCGTTCTTCATCACGGTCAGAAGCACGGCCCGGTGATCCTCCTCCGGCACCTCCTCGTCCTCCCATTCCTCTAGCTGCGTGCGGATCGCGCTGCGCACTGAGCCCGATGTGGACAGCATCTCGCTGTCGTAGTGGCTCCAGGCCGACCAGTGGTTGAACGGCCCGAGATCGCTCGCCAAGCGAGACCCCGACTGCTCGAAGAGCGGCACCGAACTTCCAGCAATCACGATGATGAGCCGGAACCCATTGTCACGGGCCATTGCCGTGACCGTCGTGAACGAGAGCGTCTTCCCGCTCTGCACGTAGCCGACCACCAGCCCTGTGCCAGTGCCCTGCTCGCCGGGCGGCACGCAGCGCGAGAGTACAGCAGCGGACTCCGCCAGCACACGCTCACGTCCGCCGTCGTCAGGCACGGCCTGGGCCGCGCGCTCGGACTCGGAGCCACGCACTGGGCTCCAGCGCCCGCCTACCGTCGAATCAGCTTGTACGATTACCTCTACATGTTCCATGTTCACCGGTCGTGCCGTCTCGTTCGTTACTTCGGTCGTGAGAGCGCGTACCTCAGGAGTTCGTTCACGTTCCTTCGGATAGTGCTAGCATGCTCCACAGCGCTGTCATAGGCAGCCGTCTCTGCCAACGCGATTGCAACCGCCATTCGAAGCAGCGGCTCAATATCCTGCGCCTCGCTCCCGCCAAATCGCTCCATGAAGGGATGAACTAGTGACATTCGCACGCCGACCTGTCGGATCCCCTTCTCAGTCTCGGTGCCTTCTAAGACGCCGTCGGACACCTCAACCCAGTCTCCAACGGCAGGATCATGCGAGAGCTCAAGAACCACCTGCCACGTCTGATCCTTAAAACGGACCGTTCTCACTTGGCGCGTCACGAGTTGCGCAGGCGATAGCGTCTCGCTCGGCGACACTCGGGCCGTATCCTCGGAGATCCGCTCTATCACCGGAGCGACATCTCGCTCAATCACCGAGGCTGTCCGCTCTGCCGCCTCCTCGGCCCCCTTCTTCACGTCCTCCGGGCGGGGCCGCTTGCGGAACCCCTCCGCCTGCGACAGCAGCGGCACCGGGTCCTCGTTTAGCTGCTCCTTCAGGAGTTCCAGGAATGCCTGCTCGCTCTCCTGCCACTGAAAGCCATCTTTCGTGTGGCTGACACCGAAGCCTTCGAGATAGAGCTCTCCGAACAGCCGCTGGAAGGTGTAGCTGTTCGACCGTCCGAATATGAACGGCGGCCGGTACCCCTCGTCACCGCTGCCCTGGATCACCCGCTTCCGTCGGAACAGCGCGAAGCCCGCCTTGCTTGTGCTCCCCGTCTCGCGGAGGGCAGCGAAGCCCCGCGCGTAGAGGTCGTCGCCGAGGTCAATGTCGATCTTCTTCCGCCACGTGACGGGCTCTTCGTCCTGCGTCTTGTAGAACGGTGCGATGAGGATGTCCGGCTCCTCATATGTCAAGAGCTCCCCATTGAACCGGAGGCTCAAGTCGCCGCTCCGCGTGTACTCGCGGTAGATGTCCGCCAGGTGCTCCTTGATCTTCCCGACCGTCCGTCCCCTCGGGACGCGATGCAGGTCGAGAAGCGTGATCTCAGTGAAGTGCCGGTCCGCAGGCGCGGGCTCGGCCGACACGTTGAGTTCCTCAATGCTATCACGGACGATCTGGCCGATGTTGAACACGACCGTCTTCTCCGTCGTCTCGCCCAGCGCCGACGTCCGAACCGTCCACTGTGGCGAGAACCAGCACGAGGCGCTCTTCATGCCCATCCCGAACTCGGAGAGCCCACTCCGGTCGGGCGGCACCTCCGCCGGGCGGAACGCCCTCGGGTAGTCCGCCTCGGCAATCCCCGCCGCGTTGTCGCGGATCGTGAGCCTCGGCTGGTCGCTCGTGTCGAGGTCAATATTGACCTGGAGCACGCCGGTCCCGACCTCCGCCAGCCGCTCCCGCTCGCTCAGGAAGCTCTGCAAGGCGTTGTCCACGTACTCCGCCAGCGCGTACCACGGCGCGTAGCTGACGTGCTGAAGGATCGCCAACACGTTCACGCCCGGCCGGATGTTTACCCGGCCGCCGGACAGCGTGCCCACCTCGACCGCGCCCGCGCTCGGTTCGCTATTTGCATCAATCGGCATAAACCCCACCAGACAGATTCATCTCGATCTGGTAGTTCATTCCTGCGTAGCCATCTCCCTCATAGCCGCTGGGCTGCATCTGAACGAGATCCTCAGGGGGCTCGTGGTCGAGCAAGGCAGCTGCGATGTACCTCACAAGGTCAGCGTTCACAGCATTACCGAGAGCCCTGAAAGCCGCCGACTCCGAACTTGGCAGATGCTGTAATTCACCCATTCCCTGAAGCCGCGCACACTCCCGCATCGTCATGTAGCGCTTCTCCCATGCAATGATAGGGATCTGCGTCGTCGTCATTGCCACGAGGGAAGGAGCCGTCGTTGGCCGTTTCACTCGCACGCCTGATGCCCGAAATTGAAGAACAAGCTTCCAGAGATCCGGCTCCTCCCCCTTGCAGTTCCATTCAAGCTTCTGGAGACTCGTCGCAAAGGGGCGGATCTTCGGAATCCAATCCGCCAGCCAGTCCTTGTTCCGCTCGTAGAGATCACGGTTCTGTCGGATGAACGACTGCTTCCAGGTGGGAAACTTCTCCTGCCGACGAAGCGCGTGTGAGGGCAGCCGGTCCTTAAGGTATTTCTGGCGGACCCCTTTGAGAGGCTGACCGAAGGAGCCTTTGTATCGGCGCAACTCGTCGATTGAACTGGCGAAAGGGGTCGTCTGCTCGTACGGATAGGTTGCGCCGAACTCCATCGACCAGATCGGGAAGGACGGGAGCCTCCGCTCTCGCTCATGGAGCTTCTCCACGAACTCCTGCCAGACGTTGATGCAGTCCGTGTAATGATCAGGTAGCCCTCGTGCCCCTTTGGGGCTGACATCGAGGACCTGCCGGATGTCGAGCTCGACATCCGGTGGAGGCTGTAGACCCCGAACCCACCCAAGAGGTCGTTCCTTTCTCCGGCTTCCGACTATGAAGATGCGCTTTCGTACCTGTGGAAAGCCAAAGTCATGCGGCGATAGGCGCTGCACGTCCACTTCGTACTCCCACTTCGCATCCTTGAGCTTTTCCAGGATCAGTGCCCACGTCTTGCCGCCATCGTGCTTCTCGATGTTGGGTACGTTCTCGAGAATGAAGTAGTCCGGCTTGCGGTACCCTATCACACGGATGACGAAGTCAAACAGATCACCCCATTGTGGACACTCCAGCCCCTGCTGGCTCCCGGCCTTTGAGAATGGCTGGCAGGGAAAACCTGCGCAGAGGATATCGTGCTCAGGTACCTCTTCCAGTTCGATGCTTCGGATATCTCCATTTATGGGGAAGGAAGGTCCACGCCTCCCTGTATCAGGGTCATGGTTTCGACGGTACAGATGCCTCAGTTGCTCATCAATCTCCGAGACCATCACGCACGTGTGTCCGAGACGCTTTAATGCGATGTGAAAGCCTCCTAAACCTGCAAAAAGGTCAATGAATCTCAATTGCTTGAAGGGTAAAAAGTGCGAGATGCAAGTAACCGCAAGGTAACAACCCCGGAAGCAAACCCGTGAGGGGGCAAGCGAGGAATGATGCTGGGGGCAGACGCAGCATCGATACAGCAGTTTCGGAGTGTTCGTGCGCGTCCTAAGCGTTCGTACAGCACGAAAAGAGCCGAGTGGAAAGTGGAATTTGTGGAATAACGTAGCCTAGCTGGTGTCAATTTCCACTTTTTCCACTTTCCACCCAGCCTTCTACGCGGGTTCCGGTTTGACCCACGAAGGGACGAAAGCCTGGTAGTCGAGCGTGCTAGCCGTTGGATCGACACGCCGTTGGTATGTGCCGTGCGTGGCATCCTCGGCTAGTCCAGCGCCGATGAGCCGCTCGATCACCTTGTAGGCTCCCGACCTTCCGACATGCCACACCTCCTTCACGTCGGCGGCGCTGAAGCTCTGTGGTAGCATGAGCGTGAGTCGCTGATCGCGGCTCATGGAGACCCGCTCGAATCCGTACTTCTGGTAGAGCCGGGCTGTCTCATAGCGGAGCCACGTAGCCAACCGGCATGCCTTCACTGTCGCGGTAGGCGACACCTCGTTGGGGTGCTCTCCCCGGCAGACCGACTCTGCAACCGAAAAAGTCAACGCTAGCCGCGCCGCTGTAGCCTCTAGCTTCATCAACGCAGAACGCAGAGGGCTATCGGGCAGCGCGTGGGCGAGCCGTCGGTTCTCGTCGTAGAAGGCGATGTACGACGGAAGTGCGTACTCGTGCAGAGGAAGCGCAGGTGACTCCTCGTCGCCGTAAGGGAAGGCATAGAGGCTACGCAGTAGCCTTTCGTAGCCCTGTACGACCTCTCGGGTGACACTGGTATCGGTCCACTGCTGAAGCTGCGTAGGCGGCTCCACAAGAAGCAGGCGGGCAACGAATCCGCTCTGGAAGTGGGCTGCTTTCAGTTGGTCGCGTAGCACGCCTGGCTGAATCGTTCCGCACACGCTCACGTTGGGTCGCTCTATGTACAGCGTAGGGACCCTACTCGATTTGCGGTCAATCGTGATGGGCTTTCCGCCGTACATCTCAATCCAGCACTGCAAATCACCCGAGCCGCTCGTATACCGGTCGAAGCCTCCGAACCACCCTGCGAGTTCATCGCGTGCGAGAAGCAGGCCTCGCGCATTCTCGCCATGGATGACTCCGAGACTCTCGATAGTCGTATCGCCGACTCGGTAGCGAGTCGGCGTCGGAGGTATCGGCTTTACAGCGCGGCGCTGATCCTTCGGCGAAAGCGCCTGGTAGTCTGCGAGCTCTGCTTCGTAGGCCGTCCGGGCAGCTTCGTGCGACGCGAAGCCTTCCCGTTCCAACCCGAAAATTGGACCGAGCGCTGCATCCATAGACGGCGTCTTGCCGCTACCCGAGGGCGCGACGGTGACCGCCCAGATGGTGGCGGACTCGTACCAGTTCGGCCTGATCGCTACCCGGAAAGAGTTTCCGACGCCTGCCGCCAGTGCTGTGAGCGCTGGAACGCCAATCATGGCTTCGTCTACGCCAACAGCTGCAGCACAGCCGCGCACGTAACAGGCAACAGGACCAGGAAGTGTGTCCGTAGGAAAGGGAATCCAGGGGAGTTGTCCGTGTCGATTCATTGGTCCCCTCCGCCGCAGCGCGCTTGCTGTTGGAGGGAAAGCCAGACCTGCTCAATGGAGGGCGGCAGGGTACAGCTATCATAGCCGTGGCGAGCAAGAAGCGTTGCCACTTCCCGAAGAATCGGGTAGGCGATGGACCGTGGAGTACGGACAAAGGTATTCGGGGACGGGATCTTGCGATCCCCGTCGCCCATGCAATAGATTTGCATGGCAGTAAGAGTTGGATTGAAGATTCTGCAGCCAGCTTCGGGCACAGTCGGTAGCCGCCGACTGTGCCCATCTTTTTTGCCACCTGACGAACCGGGTATTCCGGCGAGGCCGTGGTCAGGTAGACCTAGCGCCTCGTCTCCGAGGCGAGGTGTCTCATAGGCCGAACTGGTTGGTTAGCGATTGACGCGGAAGAGGCGCTCGATCACGCGGCGGTCGAAGTACTTTCGCTTCGAGCCGAAGCTCAGGCTCGGGATATATCGGGGGGCGTCCGGCTCCAGATTGCTTCGGTTCAGAATCGTCCGTGCGTCGAGGCCGACCATGCGACCTACCTCCTTCGCGTTGAGGTACTTCTGCTGATCAGGCGTAGCCTGGATTGTGGTGATGATGGTGTCGAGCTTGTCTTCAAGGCGCTCGATGCGACTCAGGATTTCGCGGCTCATGGGATGAAGGGATTGGTTTGCTTGGAGAACGGAGCCAGTCCCGGAGGGACACCGACAGTATCAGACTGAAGGGAATGGGGGCATCGAGCTACCTGGTGCAGAAGTAGACGTTCTTCACACAAGGAGTAAGGCACCACGCCCTAGCCGCTTGTTTTGAGGTCCGATCGATTCGCGGTCTAGCCATAATTATCCATCTAGGTCTATTTGGGGCAATCAGACTGGGTTGCCTTCGATGTCTACTTGATATTCCTTCTCGAGCGCTCTAAAGCGCGCGTCCACTGCATTCTTGTATTGCTCAGGTCTGCCTTCGTGGGAGCGAGCGACGTACTCCTGTCGTGCGATCCGCTTCCGCACGGCTCTCGGCTTGTCAAAGTGATTCCGCATCACGGCTGAGCCCACGGTCCTTACCGTAGGCAGTTCAACCTTCGGCATCACCTTGATTCTTCCATATGCCCTAAATTGCTTCCTAGCCTCCGAGATTGTATCCAGCCTAACCTTGCACATTCCAGCCTTCTTAAATACTGACATAAACCATATCACATCAATATCTTCTAGCAAAGGAACGATAAGATGAGGCATGTTGTCACTCTCGCGGAGCGAATCGAACTGCATTGTATTATAAAGGGCGGAAACATATAGATGATGAAGTGCGGAATATCGAACCTCCCGAAACGAATTTCGCATCTTATCATCGCTTACCCTAATCCATCTATTCACCTTTGTACAGCCCAGCCTACTTTGATAGTCGCGGTCGAGGAGGCTCAGCCTCTCACTATAAGAAGACCCCATCTCCTCTAGCCCCTCGAAAACATGGTCTCCGCCTAGCTTCCCAAGGCGCTCAAAGACTGCTCTACGAACCATTCCATCCTCAGAGCAAAATTCCATGTACTGTTGCCCGAGCCGTGATAGGGGAGAAGGATACGCAGCTTCTCGTATTCTTCCGCGGTCAGATGATCTACTCCCAAGCGCTGGCGGGTTTGCCAGTTCAAGCTCCAAGCTTCTGTGGTACACTCCCCGATGTTGCAAGGATGGTACAAGAGCTATTTGGACAAATCTCCGTTCGTACGGTCGAATTAGATGGTTCATAGTCCCACCTCGTCAAGGCGGTTTTGGATGTCTTGGGCTGTGATATGGTTGTAGGGCTTCATCGTCTCACTACTCTTGTGACCGTGGTACTTCATCGTGAACGTGTCACCGAGCCCACCACGCAGCAACTCGGTCACGCTCGTGTGACGTAGGCTGTGGAGCGAGACGGAGTCCTTGACTCCTGCCGCACGGACGTAGTACTTGAAGACGGATGTGACGTGATCGTTATTCAAGGGTACAGGACAGCCTTGCACACATTTGTAGTAGAACACAGGCCCAGAGGTGGGATACTTCTGCGCCCGGTGCCAGGCAGCAAGCACTGGCTTCAGCGCAGACCGCATCGGCACCGTGCGCTCATCGCCTGACTTCGTACTGGTGATGTAGAGCATGCCTTCAGCCAGATCGACATGCTTCCAGTCAAGTCCCACCAACTCCTTGCGACGTAGGCCTGCGTAGAGGCCTGTCATAGCGAAGGGCTTGAACCACTTGTGCAAGCCACGCACCTGTCCTTCCTTGATCTTGGTACGTTGCTCACGCTTGAAAGCTGCGAGGATCATGTAGAACTCCTCCTCGCTCATCACCTTGCCTGAGAGACGTGTGTCCTTGCGTGGATAGGCAATGCGCGCAGTCGGGTCCGTAGCAATGAAACCCTCTTCCCTCAGCCACTTGAAGAGCATCTTGCAGAAGCGGAGGTAAGTCGTTTGCGTATAGACGGAGAGGCCTGGCTTGAAAGCGTATTTCCGAATGTCGTCCTCCGTGATGTGCCCTACAGGCATGGAGGCACGAATGTGCTCGGTAAGTTGGCTGAGCTGCTGCCGATACCCGATCCAGGTGGGTTTGCGGACATGGGAACGGCTCTCCATGAAGGCCTCGCCCATCGCTTTAAGCGTTCGTCCTACAGAACGCTTGCGCTTCGCTTCGAGGTCAGCCTTCGGATGCCAGCCACCGAACGGATCGATCTCACCAAGCCGATAGCGCTCCCCATACTCATCTTTGAGCTTGTCGGCTTTGCTCTTCTTCTTGGTGCCAAGGCTGAACACCTTCTGTTCGAGCTTCCCGTCCTCACGGCGACGAGAGAAGACGACGGAGTAGGTACCGTTGCGCTTGCGCAGACTGGCCATGTCCGTAGAGTAGTGAGGATGAACGGAGGAGTCGATGTCGCTGAGCGCTACATCATTCGTTACATCAAGCTACTCTGAGCGGGCACATGAGGGAACTAGGACACGCGCGTGACTCGGATTCCCTATCCACAAAAAAGCCCAAAAACGGCCTATTTCAGCTGTTTTCGGGCGATTTCTGTGGATAAAATGTAGTTGCCCTACAAGGATTCGAACCTTGAACCTCCTGATCCAGAGTCAGGCGCTCTGCCAATTGAGCTATAGGGCATCAGAGCGTGCACGCTGGCACGAGCAGGACCGCAAAACTAGGGTGCTTTGGTGCCGGGCGCAATCGTGCAGGTTCGCTCAGGCCGTCCCCGCGTCGGTCTTGGCGGCTTCTTCGACCGCTGCCGTCGGCGACGCGGTCTCCTTTGGCGGCGCACTCACAGCGGCCGCTGGTTCGCCGCGCCACGCTGCGATCTGCTCCACGATGGCCGTGCGGACACGCTCGCGGAGCTCGGCCACGTCGTGCTTTGTGAGGCCAAGGGTCGGGACGGGCGGGAGCACCTTCAGATAGACATCACTGGGCTTGCCAAACTTCCAGTCGTGCTTCGGCAGCGCGTCGGTGGTGCCGTCGAGCGCGATGGGGAGCACGGGGACCTGGGCTTGGATCGCGAGGCGGAACGCGCCGTCGTAGAACGCCTTCACGCGGCCGTCCTTCGAGCGAGTACCCTCGGGGAAAAACATCACGGAGCACCCCTGGTCGAGATAGGCCTGCGCACGGCTCAGCACCGTCGCGCGGCTACGGGGGTCCTTGCGGTCCACCTCGATGTCGCCCGACATCTTCATGAGCCAGCCGACAAAGGGGATGTCGAACAGCTCCTTCTTGCCAATCCATTTCATCTCCCAGGGGAGACGACTCACGAGGGGCACGTCGGCGTTGGACTGGTGGTTGGAAACGACGACGTAGGGATGCTCTAGGTCGGAAGGGTTCTCGCCTTGCGTGTCGATTCGCCAGGCTGGGTTGACGCGCGTCATCCACGAGCCCATCCGGCGGAACGTGCGGCCCGTCCGGTAGCGCACAGGGTGGCGGTCGAAGAGGCGAACGAGCGCCATCGTGGGCAGCATCAGAATGATGATGCCGAGCATAGCGAGCCAGATCAGCGCAGAGCGAAGGGCACCCATGAGAGTCGGTCGGCGGGGATGAGAGTGGCGAGAACGGCCACCGCGACCGCTCGGAACTCCGCTTGCACAGCCGGGCTACACCGTCCGTTCCATGATGCCTGTGCAAAGCCGCCAACCCCTGTGTCTTCCACTACTTCGCCCTCATCCAGTTCGGAGGCCTGTATGCGCCGCTGCCTCACGCTGGCTGAGCAGGGCGCAGGAGCCGCCAGTCCCAATCCCCTCGTCGGCTCGGTCGTGGTAGGTCCCGATGGCACCGTGCTCGGCGAAGGCTTCCACGAGCGCTACGGCGAGGCGCATGCGGAGGTCAACGCTATCGCTGCGGCGGAGGCTGCACATGGGGCGGAGGCGCTGCGGGCGGCCACGATCTACGTCAACCTGGAGCCGTGCAGCCACCACGGCAAGACGCCGCCGTGCGCCGATCTCATCCTGAAGAAAGGTATCCCACGGGTTGTGGTGGGCATGGTGGATCCGTTTCCGCGCGTAGCCGGAGGCGGGATCGCGCGCCTGCGGGCGGCGGGCGTCGAGGTGACGGTCGGCGTGCTCGAAGCTGCCTGTCAGCGTCTCAACGAGGCGTTCGTGCACCACGTGGCGACCGGGCGGCCGCTCGTGACGTTGAAGGTCGCGCAGACGCTCGATGGGGCCATCGCGACGCGGACAGGCGACAGCCGCTGGGTGACCGGCAAAGCGGCGCGTACGCTCGTCCACCAGTGGCGCAGCGAACTCGACGGCGTCCTCGTCGGCAGCGGCACTGCGCGGGCGGACGACCCGGCGCTGACGGTGCGGCATGTCGACGGCCGCCAGCCCGTGCGCGTCGTGCTCGACCGGGCCGGAACGCTCCCCCCGCACCTGCGCCTGTTCACCGATGCGCATGCGTCACACACGGTCGTCGTAGTCGGTGAGGATGCTGTTCCAGCGTACGCACCGGCCCTCACCGACCGAGGCGGGACCCTGGTGTGGGTGCCGACCATCGAAACCGACGGACAGCAGCACCTCGACCTGGGCGCTGTCCTGGCAACGCTCGGGATGGGCGTCGGCACGCACCGTCCGATGCAGTCGCTCCTCGTGGAGGCGGGGCCCGGGCTTGCGACGGCGCTTTTCCAACAGGACCTCGTCGATCGCTTCTTCTGCTTCCTCGCACCGAAGCTCGTCGGGACCGGCACGCCTGCCTTCCGCGACCTCGGCACCCTGCGCATGGCGGACGCGCGGACGTTCGCCGAACATTGCTGGGAGGTCGTCGGCAACGACATCCTGTTTCGAGGCTACGCAAGAGAACTGCGAAGTGAGAAGTGAGAAGGACGAAGCGGCGGTTGCCAGCCACCGAAGCTGTTGGCTCCCTGACTCGTCCCACGCTTCCGATCTTTCGACGCTCTCACCCGTCTTGCCTGCACCGTGATGCGCCTGCTCTTCGCTTTCTCGCTTCTCCTCGCGCTGCCCACTCAGGCGCAGATCAACCCGGCGGACTATCAGGACGCCGCCGACCGCATCATCGAAGCAGCGCTCGCCGACAGCGCGGCGTTCGAGCGACTGGCCTACCTCGCGGACACGTTCGTCCCGCGCTTCAGCGGTACCCAGGAGTTGGAGGACGCGATCGACTGGGCGATGGGCGAGATGGAGGCCGACGGCTTCGACAGCGTGGAAGGACAGGAGGTGATGGTGCCGGTCTGGCAGCGGAACGGCGAGGAGGCCACGCTTCTCCATCCGCGCGGCGAGCGCAACCTCGCCATGATGGGCCTGGGCGGCAGCGTCGGCACCCTGCGAGGAGGTCTCACCGCCGAGGTGCTCGTCGTCTCCAGCTTCGACGAACTCACCAGCCTCGGCGACCGCGCGCGCGGCAAGATCGTCGTCTACAACGTGCCCTTCACCACCTACGGCGAAACGGTCCGCTACCGCGTATTCGGGGCCAACCAGGCCGCTGCCGCCGGGGCCGTCGCCAGCCTCATCCGCAGCGTCGGGCCGATCTCGCTCCAGAGCCCCCACACCGGCTCGATGCGCTACGACGACCGCTACCCGCGCATCCCGCACGCCGCGCTCTCCATCGAAGCCGCTGAACTGCTGCAGCGCATGCAGGACCGGGGCGAGACGCCCGTTGTCCGCCTCTACATGGGCGCGCGCTTCGGCGAGGACGCGCTCTCGCGCAACATCATCGCGGAGTTTCGCGGGCGCGAGCGCCCCGAGGAGGTCGTGGTCGTCGGCGGGCACATCGACTCGTGGGACGTGGGCACGGGCGCGATGGACGACGCGGGCGGCTCGGTGGTGACCTGGGAGGCCGTGCGGCTCCTGATGGACCTCGGCCTGCGCCCCCGCCGCACGATCCGCGTGGTGCTCTGGACGAACGAGGAGAACGGCCTACGCGGCGCGCTGAAGTACCGCGAATCGCTCGACACGACGGCGCTGCGCAACCACCAACTCGCGCTGGAGTCGGACAGCGGCGTGTTCGACCCCATCGGCTTCGGCTTCAACGCCACCGACGAGGCGTTCGCGATGCTCAAGCCCATCGACGCGCTCCTGGAGCCGGTGGTGACGCCGCGCCCGGACCGCTACGACGGGCAGTTCGGCCTGCTCAAAGGCGGCGGCGGGGCCGACATCGGCCCGCTGATCCGCGACGGGGTGCCGGGGATGAGCCTCAACACGGCCAACGAGGAGTATTTCTGGTACCATCATTCGGACGCGGACACCGTGGACAAGCTCGACGCGGGCGAGGTGCAGCGGTGCGTGGCGGCGGTGGCGATCCTGGCGTACGTCGCCGCAGAGATGCCGGAGCGCCTCCCGCACCGGGGCATGCTCGGCGAAAACTGACCCCGACGTCCTCCCTTCTCTCCTCCCTCTCTCAGCGGTTCCTCGATGCTCCTTACCGATCTCCCCTCGCCCGTCCTCCTCGTGGACCGCGCCCGCCTCGACGCCAACCTCGACGCGATGCAGGCGCGCGCCGACGAGAACGGCGTGGCGCTGCGACCGCACGTCAAGACGCACAAGTCGGTCGAGATCGCGCTGCGGCAGCGGGAGCGCGGGGCCGTCGGGCTGACCGTCGCTACCGTCGGCGAGGCGGAGGTGTTCGCGCGCTTCGGCTTCGAGGACCTCTGCATCGCGAAGCCGCTCGTCGGGCGCGACAACCTTGCGCGGGTGGCGAGACTGATCGCAGGCAAGACGCGCGTGACGTTCTGCGTGGACACGCTCGCCGGGGCCCGCCAGGCCGACGCCTTCTTTGCCGAGCAGGACCAGACCGCCGACGTGTTGCTGGAAGTCGACACCGGGCACGGGCGGACGGGCGTGCGCTGGAACGACCTCGACGCGCCGGCCTTCGTGCGCGACCTCATCGGGCTCTCGTCGGTAAGGCTGACCGGGCTGCTCACGCACGGAGGGCAGGTCTACGGCGGGCCGAACGAGGGCGAGACCAAGCAGAACGCACTGCGCCGCTATGCCACCGAGGAACGCAACCGGCTGCTCGCGTTCGCCGACGTACTCGGCGACGCCGACCTGCTGCCCCGCGACGCTACTATTTCCCTGGGCTCGACGCCCACGCTGAGCGCCTTCGAGAACGCCACCGCTCGGCACTTTTCTATTACCGAGGTACGACCGGGCAACTACGTCTTCTACGACGGCCAGCAGGTCGCGCTCGGCACAACGACGCTCGACCGCTGCGCGCTCACCGTCCGCGCCACCGTGATCGCGCAGCACCGCACGCCCACCGGCGGCGAGGTGGCCTACCTCGACGCGGGCAAGAAAATCCTGACCACCGACCTCGGCTGGAGTGTTCGCGACTACGGCCAACTCCTCCACAGCCCGCACACGATGAAGCTGCTTCCGCACGCGCGCATCACGCGGCTGAGCGAGGAGCACGGCTGGGTGCGCGTCCCCGGCGCGACGACGTTCGACGTGGGCGACACGGTCCGCATCGTGCCCAACCACGCCTGCGTGGCGGTAGCGACGCAGGACCGCCTCTACGTCGTCGAGCGCACCGGCAAGGACGGCGAGGAGGTCGTCGCCGAATGGACGGTCGACGCGCGCGGCGCATGAGCGACAAGCGCCCCGGCTGTCTCGCGCGGTGGGGACGACGCCTCCTCATGCTGCTCGCGGTGGCGACGCTCGTGGTGTGGGTCGGCAACGATGCGCTGCGGCTCGTGGAGTCGGACGCGCCGAGCGTGAGCATCGGGACGCCGCAGGACGGGCGGCTAGAGCACGGCAAGCGGCTGCCGTCGTCGGGACCCAACTTCCGGACGTACTCGCGCCTCGGCTCGCTGCTCGGCCGCACCGCCGTGCACGACGCCGTCCGTGACGCGACGCTCGCTGCCTACGACACGCTCGCGGCGACGCGTCCGGAGACGGTCTACGTCTACGGTGAGACGGGCTGGCCACGCGGCGGACGCTTTCGTCCGCACCGCACCCACCGGAGCGGCGTCTCGGTGGACTACATGACGCCCGTGGTGAACCGCGACGGCCGCTCCGTCCCGCTCCCGACGTGGCCGTGGCTGCGCTTCGGCTACGACATGGCGTTCGAGACAGACGGCTGCACCCCGGACGAATCGATGTGCATCGACTACCCTGCGCTGGCGGCGCACCTCCGCGCGCTCCACGCGGTCGGCCCGGCGCACGGCGTCCGCATCGGGCGCGTCATCTTCGCGCCGGACCTGCAAGCCGGGCTCTTCGCTGTCGACCCCGGGCTACGTCGCCTGATGCGATTCTCCCGCAACCCATCCTGGGTGCGCCACGACGACCACATCCACGTCGACTTCGTGCTGACCGAGTAGTGGGCTCAGATTTCGAGAAGCCCGTTGTAAAGCACCTCGACCTGCGCCCGGAGGTGAGCGAGATCGCCGCTGTTGTCGAGGACGTGGTCCGCGCGCTCGCGCAGCGTGGCGGGATCGAGTTGGTGCTGCATCCGCGCCTCGACTTGTGCGCGCGATACGTCGTCACGCGCCATCACGCGGGCGATACGCGTCTCGACGGGCGCGTCCACGACGGCTACGGCGTCGAGGTGGCGTTCGGCGTTCGTCTCGTAGATCAGCGCGGCCTCGTAGACGAGCAGCCGGACCCCCTCGGCCTCGGCCTGGGTCTTCGCGGCGAGGAAGCCGTCACGGACGCGCGGGTGGACGAGTGCGTTGAGCCGAGCGAGGCGGTCAGGGTCGCCGAAGACCTGGCTGGCAAGCCACGCACGGTCGAGACGGCCCCCGGCGTCGTAGGTCTGCGGGCCGAACTCGGAGACAAGGGCCGCGCGGAGGGCGGCATCCTCGTGCATGAGCCGCTTCGCGAGGTCGTCGGCGCGGAGTGTGCGTACGCCAGGCAGCGCGTCCAGCATGGCCACGGCGGCCGACTTGCCGCTGCCGATCCCGCCGGTGATGCCGAGCGTCTTCACGAGCCTGCGGGGGCGGCGTCCCGCAGTTCCAGCGCGCGGACGACGTACTTCCCGAGCACGTCGAACTCGAGGTTGACGCGGCGGCCGGGCTGCCAGGCGTACATCGTCGTGTGCTCCCACGTGTAGGGGATGATGGCGACGGTGAGGTGGTCGCCCCCCTGTTCGATGGTAGCCAAGCGGGCAACCGTCAGTGAGATGCCGTCGAGCGCGACCGAGCCGACCGGGATGAGATACGGCGCGAATTGCCGGTCGAACGCAATCGTCACCATCCACGAGTCGGCGAGCGTTTCGATAGAGCGGACAGTGCCGGTGGCGTCGACGTGGCCTAGCACGAAGTGGCCGTCGAGGCGGGCGTCGGCGCGCATGGCACGTTCGAGGTTGACCGGATCGCCCTCCGCGAGATCGCCCAGGCTCGTCTTCGCCAGCGTCTCCTCCACGGCGACGACCTCGAATGTCGCGTCGGTGACCACCACGGCCGTGAGACACGCGCCGTTGACGGCGATGCTCTGGTCGATTTTGAGTTCGGATGCGAACGGGGCCTTGAAGGTGAACCGCCGTCCGCCTTCCAGGGGCTCGATACGGGCCACGCGGCCGACGGCTTCGATGATGCCTGTGAACATGAATCGGGGAATCGGAAGACGAAGAAACGGCGGTGCTCAACGCCTCGCCCCGGGCGTGGTTCGCAAGCCCGACCTTCTGCTTCACCCTCATGCGCTCTTGTCCATGGCTAGAGCGTTCTCTTGGGTGCCCCTCAATCTTCTTGTCACCCTGAGCGAGCATAGCGAGTCGAAGGGTCTTCGTCTAACTGCGTGCTCGGTGCACCGCCTGGATGCTGGCCCACAGATCCCCCGCCTTCGCGAGGGCAAGCTCTTCGACTTCATCCGCCGCGCGAATTCCGCTCAGGATGACAAGAGTGGAATTGTATAGCCTTGAGCCCCGATTACGGTGCTCCTGTCTCATGCCGACCGACCCCTTCACCCTCTTCGCCGACTGGTTTGCCGACGCCGAGGCGCACGCCGCGATCCGCTACCCGCACGCGATGACGCTCGCTACCGTCGACGCTGAGGGGATGCCCGACGCCCGCATCGTGCTGTGCCATGCCTTCGACACGCGCGGCTTCGCGTTCATGACCGATGCCCGCTCGCCCAAGGCGCAGCACCTCGCCGCACGCCCGCACGCCGCGATGATGTTCTATTGGGAGCCGCTCGAACGGCAGGTGCGCATCCAGGGCACCGTGGACCCTGGCACGGAGGCCGAGGCTGACGCCTACTTCGCCGAGCGCCCGCGCCGCAGCCGCATCACCGCGTGGGCGTCGGTGCAGAGCGCCCCGCTGGACGACCGCGCTGGCCTCGAAGACCGCATGGCCGAGCACGACGACCGCTTCGCCGATGTCGAGCCGGTGGCGCGGCCTCCGCACTGGCGCACCTACCGCGTCGTACCCGAGCGGATCGAGTTTTGGCAGGCAGGAGCACGACGGCTCCACCACCGCACCCGCTACGACCTCGACGACACCGTCTGGACGCGCACGCTGCTGGAACCCTAAGCGCCAGTGGATCGGTGATTCAGTACGTCAGTATTTCAGCGTCTGCCCGCTCGCGGGCGCAGCGCCCGTTCAGGCGTGCACGATCGTATCGAGGATGGTCGCGACACACGCTGGTTTGGAACCTCTCGGAGCCTCCGGCGAGGGACCGCGTACCTTGTTTCACGGCTTTTCTCACGATGCGGACGACGATGGAGACCCTCACCAACGGGCACGCTGACACGGCCCCGGCTCACGCTGACGACCACGCACGCAATCCCGGTATCCCACTCGACCTCGGGTGGGTCGAGGAGACGCGGGTGAACCCGCCTGCGACGCGCCGCCGGGCCGCCACGCTCGGCACGCGGCGCAGCGTCAAGAAAGAGTGGCAGGCCGCGTGGCTTCTCCGCGCCATCGCGTGCATGGACCTCACCACGCTCGCGGGCGATGACTCCCCGGCGCGCGTGCGCCGCCTCTGTGCCAAGGCCCGCCAGCCCGTCCGCCCCGACATTCTGGAGGCGCTCGGCGTCGCCGACCTTGGCCTGACGACCGGCGCCGTCTGCGTCTACCACGCGCACGTCGAAACCGCCAAGCGCGCCCTCGACGGCTCGGGCATCCCTGTGGCGGCCGTCTCGACGGGCTTCCCGCACGGCCAGAGCCCGCTCGCGCTCCGCCTCGCCGAGATCAAGGCGTCCGTCGAGGCCGGGGCCGACGAGATCGACGTGGTCATCACGCGCGGCCTCGTCTACACCGCCGACTGGCACCGCCTCTACGACGAGATCGCTGCCATGAAGGACGCCTGCGGCACCGCCTCGCTCAAGACCATCCTAGGCACAGGGGACCTTGGGCCGCTCTGGAACGTCGCCCGCGCTAGCAAGGTCGCGCTCATGGCCGGGAGCGACTTCATCAAGACCTCCACCGGCAAGGAGGCGGTCAACGCCACGCTGCCCGTCGGCCTCGTGATGACGCGCATGATCCGGGAGTACGAGGCGCGCTCAGGCCACCGCGCTGGCTACAAGCCCGCCGGCGGCATCCGCAAGGCCAAGGAATCGCTCGTCTGGCTAAGCCTCATGAAGGAGGAACTCGGCGACCTCTGGCTCACGCCCGGCTATTTCCGTTTCGGCGCGTCCAGTCTCCTCGCGGACGTCGAGCGCCAACTCTCGCACCACGTCACCGGCCGCTACGCCGCCCGCCACCACCAGCCGATGGGGTGAGGGGGTGTGGGAGTTTGAGGGTATGGGTGTGCGAGAGACCTCGCTGAACCCACCGCCCTGCTTCGAAACTCTATTTTTGTCATCCTGAACTTGATTCAGGATCTCCTCTTTTGGGCATGATGTCCGGCCTGCGCAGCTTTGTAGCTTCGAGAACGTGGCGGCACCTGCTTTGGGCGGGGCCGCTCGCTGTCGCGCTTCTCGTGCTAGGGTCGCACGCGCTCGTGGAGCAGCGCGCTGTGGGGGCTGTCTTCGAACGTGCCGAGGCGGTGCCCGAACGACCCGTGGCGCTCGTGCTCGGGACGGCGCGGACCGTCGAGGGACGACCGAACCGCTTCTACACCGCGCGGATGCAGGCCGCCGCCGACCTCTACCACGATGGCACCGTGCAGCACCTCCTCGTGAGCGGCGACAACTCGACGAAGTACTACGACGAGCCCACCGCGATGCGGGACGACCTCATCGCGCTCGGCGTCCCGGCAGAAGCCATCACGGAGGACTACGCGGGCTTCCGCACCCTTGACTCAGTCGTTCGTGCTCACGAGGTGTTCGGACAGGACGGCTTCGTGGTGGTGAGCCAGCGCTTCCACGCCGAGCGCGCCGTCTTCCTCGCTGAGGCCCATGGCCTCGATGCCGTCGCCTACTGCGCCGATGACGTGAGCGCCGCCGCCGGGGCGAAGACCTACCTCCGCGAATACCTCGCCCGCGTCAAGGCCGTCCTCGACGTCTACGTCCTCCGCACCGACCCGAAGTTCCTCGGCGAGCCCGTCGAGATCGCGCTGTCCTAGCTCATGCCCGTTGCCCCATGGAAGCCGTCACCGCCCAGCGCGCTGCGACCGTCCTCCCGACGCCGTTTCCCGGCGAGGCGCTCGCGTTTCTCAAAGACATCGGGCCGTATGAGTTGGTCCGTGGAACCGTCGTGCCCATGAGCCCAACCGGATGGTTCCACGGCCTCGTCGCCTCCGCGCTCGTTGCACGGCTGCAAGCCTTCGCCACCGAGCGCGGCGGGCTGCGCGTGCTCTCGGGCGAGGTCGGCGTCTACACCGAGCGCGACCCCGACACGGTGCGCGAGATGGATGTCGCAGTGATCTCACGCGGCCGCCTAGCCCAGGTCGACACCGCGAGCGGCTTCCTCGATGTGGTGCCTGAGGTAGTGATCGAAGTCGTGTCGCCCGGAAACCCCGCCGAGGAGATGACGACCAAGACCCGCGAATACCTCGCTGCTGGAGCTGAACAAGTCTGGATCGTCCGCCCGCAACGCCGCACCATCGCCACGCACTTCTCCGACGGCTCGACTGAGACCTGGGCTGCCGCCGATACGCTGCACGGACGCGGTGCACTTGACGGTCTTGCTTTGCCCGTCGCTGATCTCTTCGTCCGTGCCTGAACACCTTGTCTCGATGTCTTCTGCATCCACTTGGCGTCAGCACCAATTTGCTCACTACGCGTTAGCGATTCAGTGGCTACCCAGCTCTGAGGCGAGGGAGATGTACGCGTACGCCTCCCACTTTAACAACAATGAGCGGTACGGCCTCGACCCAGACCATATTGACGCCATTGAGCGCTTCGTCGCTCGCGGCCATGAAGCTGAGGCATCGGCATGGTTGCGTGAGCGCATCGACTCATCGGACTCGGTGTACGTTGTTTATGGCCGAGACGATGTCGCTGTGATGTCCGCAGACTTCCTCGTGAGCGAGTGGCTAAACCTCTTGGCACCCTCTCGCGATGACGCCATCCTGATTGACGCAGCAGGCTGGTGGGTTGCCTTCTACTGCCACGAAGACGAATGGGAATGGGGCCGACCTCTTAGCCAAGAACCAGCAAACCCAGCCATCAAGTCTATGTCATCCTGAGCGAGCGTAGCGAGTCAAGCCGCAGGTTCACGCCAGTAAAGGATCTGCGGGTCAGCTTCCGAGCCTCGGCTGAGGCACCGAGGCAGACAGCGATCCTTCGATTCCGTAGCCGACGGCTGATTCACTCAGGATGACACGTGTGGAAGTAGGCCGTCTAGTGCCTACTTCTGACGTCTCCTTTCGAACTTCTCCCTTCCCCTCATGCCCTCTGTCGCTGATCTCACTGCCACGATACCCTACGGCCCCGCGCCCGAGTCGCCCGCCGCTGCCGAGGCGTGGCTGGACGCTCACGACCGCCGCTTCGACCTGTTCATCGGCGGCCGCTGGCAGGCGGCGCAGTCGGGTGCGACGTTCGCCGTGACAAACCCCGCCACAGGTGAAGCTCTTGCTGATGTGGCCGAGGCGGGCCGGGCCGATGTAGACGCAGCCGTGGAGGCGGCGCGGAAGGCGTTCAAGGCGTGGAGCCAGACGGACGGACACACGCGGGCGCGGCACCTCTACGCGCTCGCGCGGGCGATCCAGAAGCACGCGCGCCTCTTCGCCGTGCTGGAGTCGCTCGACAACGGCAAGCCGATCCGCGAGAGCCGCGACCTCGACATCCCGCTCGTGGCGCGG
>JBCDFO010000002.1:0-53945 GCA_039177895.1 Bacteroidota bacterium | reverse complement strand
TCGACTTCGCCAACGAGGACATGGGCACCGCGCCGCTGAACCTCGACTTCAGCTACACGAAGGCGTCGATCTTCTTCGACTTCTGGTGCCGCCCAGGCACGCCGCGCCCCGGTATGGTCGACGCGACCTACTACTGGGACGCGGCGTGCCTGGGCGGCACCAGAAGTCGACGAAGTTCGACGCCGTCGTGTAGCTGAAGTCGAGGTTCAGCGGCGCGGTACCCATGTCCTCGTTGGCGAAGTCGAAGGTGAGCGTGTGCCATGCCATCGCCTCGGTCGTGACGGCGACCGTCTCGACGCTCTCGCCCGCGTTGTCGACGTTCTCGACCTTGAGGAGCACCGGGATGCCCACCTCGGGCGACCACACGCGCATTGTCATGATCGTCTCGTTCATCGTGAACGGCAGCGGCGCGGTGAAGCCCGTCACGTCACCCACGGTCGTGCCGGCGAAGCAGGTCTCGCCCATCGGACGGAACGTCTCCACGACGGTGTTGCTGGCGTCCTCGGGATCTTCCACGATCATCGACATGGCGTTGCCGAAGTCGACGAGCTGGTAGTCGACCTCCTCTTCGAAGGTGATCGGGAGCGCGACCGGCGGCGGCGGCTCGTCAATGTCCGCCAGTTCGATGGCGAGCAGTTGGTAGCCGTTCGTCGCCGGGTCGTCGAACGTGAACTGCCCCACGACGCCCGTGAAGTTGAACACCCCTTCGGGAATCTCGGTGCCGTCAATATCGGAGTCATCGGCGTTGGGCACGCGGAGGACGCCGTCGCCGGTCCCATCGGTGACATCGTAGTTGGTGCTCGACGCGAAGGTGCCGGAGGCATCCGTCGTGAGGTCCGTGATCTGGACGAGCTCGCCCTCGTAGGCCTCGCCGTTGGCGTTCAGCTCCGCCACGGTGATGGCGACTGGCGCCGGGACGCCCGCCGTCTTGCCGACCATGTACGAGGCGAGGCCGCCTTCGTTGATCTGCTGGAGGCCGCGGAACGACGAGAGCGTGCCGGTGAGCGTCAGGACGGTGCCCGGCGCGATGGTACCGTCGGCGACCTGGTCGAAGAACATGCCTTCGGTCTGGCGGATCGTGAGCCCGGCCGTGGGGTCCTGGATGTAGGCGAAGTCGCCACGGGCGCGGGTAACGATGCCGCTGATGGTCACCTCCGCGCCGTCGCCGAGCGCGCGGGCGTCGGCGATGGTGATGGGGCCGCCCATGTCACCGCTGCCGAAGGCGAGGTCGTCCCAGTAGAACGTCGCGTCCATCATGCCGGGGCGCGGCGTGCCCGGGCGGCACCAGAAGTCATAGAAGAGCGACGCCTTCGTGTACGTGAAGTCGAGGTTCAGGGGCGCGGTGCCCGTGTCCTCGTTGGCAAAGTCGAAGACGAGCGTGTGCCACGCCATCGCCTCGGTCGTGACGGCGACCGTCTCGACGCTCTCACCGCCGTTGTTGACGTTCTCGACCTTGAGGAGCACCGGGATGCCGACCTCAGGCGACCAGATGCGGAGGGACATCGTGGTGGCGCCTTCCGCGAACGGGATCGGCTCGGTGAAGCCGTTGACGTCGGCAACGGTCGTGCCCGCGAAGCAGGTCTCGCCCATCGGGCGGAACGTCTCCACGACGGTGTTGCTGGCATCCTCCGGGTCCGCGACGATCATCGACGCCGCGTTGCCGAAGTCGGTCAGCTCATAGTTGATGTCCTCCTCGAACGTGACCGGCAGCGAGATCGGGTCGGCCGGCACGCCGCCGACGGTGACGTCGTCCCAGTAGTAGGTCCCGTCCATCATGCCGGGGCGCGGCGTGCCCGGGCGGCACCAGAAGTCGAAGAAGATCGACGCCTTCGTGTAGCTGAAGTCGAAGTTGAGCGGGGCCGTGCCCGCGTCTTCGTTGGCGAAGTCGAACACGAGTGTGTCCCAGGCCATCGCCACAGTCGTCACGGCGATCGTCTCAACGCTCTCGCCCGCGTTGTTGACGTTCTCGACCTTGAGGAGCACCGGGATGCCTGCCTCCGGCGACCAGACGCGCACCGACATGGTCGTGGCGCCCTCGGCAAACGGGAGCGGCTCGGAGAAGCCGGACATGTCGGCGACGGTCGTGCCCGCGAAGCAAGCCTCGCCCATCGGGCGGAACGTCTGCACGACGGTGTTCTCCGGGTCCTCGGGGTCAGCGACAATCATTGAAGCTGCGTTGCCGAAGTCGGCCAACTCGTAGTCGATGTCGTCCTCGAACGTGATCGGGAGCGGGAGGCCCGCGTTGGGGACGGTGATGTCGGTCTCGTTGATGGCGAGGAGTTGGTAGCCCCCGAACGGGTCGCTCGACGAGAACTGCCCGACGACGCCCGTGAAGTCGAAGGGACCGCCTGGGATCGGGAGGCCGTCCACGTCGGAGTCGTCAGCGCTGACCACGCGGAGCGTGCCGGTGCCGCCGCCGTCGGTGACGCTGTAGTTGGTGCTCGCTTCGAAGGTGCCCGTTTCGGTGGTTGTCAGGCCGAAGACCGAGACGACCTCGCCCTCGTAGTTCTCCCCGTTGTCGAGGAGCTGCTGCACCGTGATGGTCGTGGGCGCGGGCGATCCGCCATCACCGCCGACGGTGTAGTTCGCGAGGTTGCCTCCGTTGAGCTGCGTGAGGTTGTTAAACGACGAGAGGGTGCCCGTGAGGACCAGGTTGGTGCCCGGCGCGATGGTACCGTCGGCGACCTGATCGAAGAACGCGCCCGAGGTCTGGCGGATCGTGAGCCCGCCGGTGATGTCCTGGACGTAGGCGAAGTCGCCCTTGGCGCGCGTCACCGTGCCGATGACCGTCACCTCAGCCCCGTCGCCGAGCGCCCGCGCAGCGGCCACGCTCGTGAAGGTGGGCGTGCCCCCGAAGCTCACGTCGTCCCAGTAGTAGGTCTCGGCGACCACCGGCGCCTCGCTCGGGCACTGGAAGTTGAAGAAGATCGAGCCCTTCGTGTAGGAGAAGCCGAAGTTGAGCGGGGCCGTACCCGGGACCTGGTTGGCAAAGTCGAAGACGAGCGTCTCCCACTCGCTGCCGACGGTCGTGGCGACCTGCGTCTCGACGCTCTGGCCAGGGTCGTTGACATTCTCGACCTTGAAGCGGACGGTCGTGCCTGCGAAGGGCGTCCACACGCGGATCGACATGGTGGTCGCGCCCTCGGCGAACGGGATCGGCTGCACGAAGCCGGTCATGTCGGCGACGGTCGTGCCCGCGAAGCAGGCGGCGCCGGCGGGGCGGTCGGTCTGCACGACGGTGTTGCCCGCGTCGGTCGGGTCGACGGTGAGCATCGACATCGCGCCGCCGAAGTCGACGAGTTCGTACTCGATGTCGGGCTCGAACGTGATGGGGAGGCCGATCTGCGCGCTGGCGAGCGGGGCCGCGAGCAGGCAACAGGTTAGGAGTAAGGCTCGGATCATGAGGGAGGGGGGCAGGATGAACGTGTGCGGTGCAGGGCACCCAGACAGGTATGAGAAGTCGGGCGCGCGCAAGAAAGCGCTTTCGCCGCGACAATATGCCGCTTGGCGGGATGCCTTGCAAACGTTTTCATGGAATCGACCCCCAGGATTCTCCTGGGCATATCCTGCACACATCCCCGGGGGCACCGTCAAGGCGCGCGCGACTGGCCCCGCGCTGCATTCGCACGCCCGAGCGGCTTGTTCGTCTTTGGAGTCGGCGCATACCTTCCGGGGCCTGCGACACCAGATCACCCCAGGGCTGCCCCAGCATGCCAGCGTCCTCCGAGGTCACCCGCCTGCTCGCCGCCGCCAGCGATGGCGACGACGCCGCCCTCGACGCGCTGCTGCCGCTGCTCTACACCGAGCTGCACGCGCTCGCCCACCGCCAGCGCCAGCGCCAGCGCGGCCCCGCCACGCTCAACACGACCGCGCTGCTGCACGAGGCGTACGAGAAGCTCGCCCACGCCGACGGACGCTACGCCAACCGCAGCCACTTCTTCCGGATCGCGGCGCAGGCCATGCGCCAAATCCTCGTCGACTATGCGCGGCGACGGCTCGCCGCCAAGCGCGGCGGCGGCGATGCGGCAGCCACGTTCGAGGACGGGGGCTTTGCGCCCGACAGCCGCCCGGAGGAGATCGTCGCCCTCGACGAGGCGCTCGTCCAGCTCGCCCAGCTCAGTGAGCGGCAGGCCCGCGTGGTGGAGCTGCGCTACTTCGCCGGGTTTACGCTGCCCGAGGTGGCCGACCTGCTCGGCATCTCGTCCGCGACGGCGTGGCGCGACTGGGTCGCCGCGCAAGCGTGGCTCCAGCAGGCACTTGGTGAGGGGTGAACGTGTGGACGCGGGACGCCTCTTTGCCTTCAACACAGAGATGCACGATTAGCTCAGGACATGTTTCGTGTTGCGTATTGCGTGTTGGCTTCGATCCGATACGCAACACGCAATACGCAACAAACCGCTGTGCTGACTGGCTGAGCGGGGCGATCGTGATGTGCCTCCTGAGTCGTGGGGCGGCTGATGAGATCGCACCGGTTCCTGCGTAGCTCTTAGGAAACCCCTGCCTTCTATGCCGACGATGACTCCGACCCCCGAGCGCTGGGCGCGCCTCTCCGACCTCCTCGCCGACGCGCTGGAACGGGAGAGCGACGAACGGGCGGCGTTCTTGCAGGCGGCCTGTGCGGACGACCCGACGCTCGTGGCGGAGGTCGAGCGGTTGCTCGCGGCGCACGAGGCGGCGGTGTCGTCGCAGCGGTTTGCGAGCGGCGTGTTCGACCTCGCGCCGGCGGCGCTGGCGGAGGTGGCGCCGCTTCCCGACATCGGCCCCTACCGGCTTGTCCGCGAGATCGGGCGCGGCGGCATGGGCACGGTCTGGCTCGCCGAGCGTGCCGATGGCCTCTTCGAGCAGCGCGTGGCCGTCAAGCTCATGCAGGCGGGCCTCGTCTCCGAAGATCGGCACCGGCGGTTCCGGGCCGAGCGCCGCATCCTGGCCGGGCTCAACCACCCCCACATCGCCCGGCTCCTCGACGGGGGCGTGACCGCGCCGACGCCCGGCGTGAACGTTGGGCAGCCCTACCTTGTGATGGAGCATGTAGAGGGCGTACCGATCACGACCTTCTGCCGCGAGCGCGACCTCCCGCTCGCAGGCCGCCTCGCGCTCGTCCGCACCGTCTGCGAGACGGTCGCCTACGCCCACCAAAACCTCGTCGTCCACCGCGACCTCAAGCCGTCCAACATCTTCGTCGCTGAGGCGGCCGACGGGCAGCCGGTGGTGAAGCTGCTCGACTTCGGCATCGCCAAGCTGCTCGCCGACGACGAGGCCGAGGAGCTAGCCCCGGTGACGCTCACCGGACAGGCCCTCATGACGCCGGAGTATGCCGCCCCCGAGCAGATCCGCGGCGACGCCATCACGACGGCGACGGACGTCTACGCGCTCGGCGTCGTGCTCTATGAGCTGCTCGTCGGACAGCGCCCCTACGCCATCGAAGACCGCTCCGCGACGGCGCTGGAGCGGGCCGTCCTGGAGACGACGCCGACGAAGCCCAGCACCGCCGTCCGCGCCGCCGCCCCTGCCCACCACGTGGACCCGGCCCGCCTTGCCAAGCAGCTACGGGGCGACCTCGACACGATCGTGCTCAAGGCGTTGCGCAAGGAGCCTGAGCGGCGCTACCGCTCCGCCGCCGACCTCGCCGACGACCTCCGCCGCCACGTCGAAGGCCTGCCCGTCGCGGCCCGGCCCGACACGACCGGCTACCGCCTCCGCAAGTTCGCCGTACGGCACCGGGCGGGCGTAGTGGCAGGCGCGGCTCTGCTCGGGGCGCTCCTGCTGGGCCTGGCCGGGACGGTGTGGCAGGCCCGCATCGCGGCCGCCGAGCGCGACACGGCGCAGACCGCCCTCCGCGACGCCGAGGCCACGATGGACTTCCTCGAATCGGTGATGCTTCAGGCCGACCTCGAAGAGGCCGACCCCTCGCGCCCCATCGGCGCCGTCCTCGACAGCGCCGCTCTGCGCATCGACGACGAGTTGGCAGGCCGCCCCACGGTCGCCCAGCAGGTCCACGCGACGATGAGCGACATCTACCTCGGCCTCCGCGCCACCGAGCAGGCCGAGCACCACGCCCGGCGCGCTCTCGCGCTCGCTCCAGACTCGCTCACCCTCGCGTTCGGGCGCGCCCTCTACCTCATCGCGCTCGCCCACGACTACCGCGGCGACGACACCGAGGCGTTCCCCTACTACGAGCGCGCGATCGCCGTGCTGCGTCCCCAGCCGGACTCGCTGGCCCGCGCCGCCCTCGCGCGGGCGCTCAACAGCTACGGCACCGCGCTCTCCGACACCGACCGCTACGACGACGCCCTGGCGGTGCTGGAGGAGGCCATCCCGCTCCTCGCCGAGTACGACCTCGACGAGTTGCCTTCGACGCACAACAACATCGCGGCCATCCACCTGGCTCGCGGCGACGACGCGCGCGGCATCGAGGCGCTCCAGGGCGTGCTGTCGGCGATGGACGCTCAGGGGAAGGCCGACAGCTACGAGTACGGCGTCGCCCAGATCAACCTCGCGATCGGCTATGCCAACTCCGAACGCTACGCGGAGGCCGTGGCCCAATCCGGCCCGGCGGCTGCGACGCTCGCGGGCGCGCTGACCCCCACCCACCCCGAAGCGGTCGCTGCGCGCGCGACGTTTGCGCTGCACCTCGAACTGGCGGACCAACCCAACGCCGCACTGCAGGAAGCCGACTCGCTGCTCGCCCTCACCGCCGCCGACCCATCGATGATTCTGCCGGTGAAGGCGTACGCGCTGATTGCTGCCGGGGGCGTGCTCTGCCGCTCGGGCCGTCCCGACGAGGGGCGCCCGGCGCTCGCGACCAGCCTCGCACTTCGCCGCACGATGGTGCCACCCGGCCACTGGATCATCGGCAGTGGCCTCTCCTACCTCGGGGCCTGCGACGCGGAACTGGGGAGGCCTGCCGAGGCCGAGCCGGCCTTACGCGAGGGCTACGAGATCATTGCCGCGGCCCTAGGCGCAGAGAGTGCGCGCACGATGGAGGCCGCTGAGCGCCTGCGCGCGTTCTGCGACCGCCACCCCTGCGACGCCCGTTCGGTGGAGGCGCTGGCAGCGGTGGACGCTGGGGCGTCGGAGGAGCTCTGAGCAGGTCGGGAGGCTGTGTGGGGCGCTATGCTTGCCAACGGTTTGCCTCTCCCCATTTCTTACGGTCATCCCCGCGCAGAGCCTGCCCTCGCGAAGCATGTCCCCGCGCACGCGGGGAGCGGGGGCGGGGACCCACACGTTTGCCGAGGACTCGGACACAACGCGGAGGCATGATACGGATTCGGCGTCACGATGTCAGCATGGCTCTGTGTTGCGTGTTGCGTATCGGATCGAGGTCAACACGCACTACGCAACACGCAACACCTCCTCGGCTATCCTGACATCGACGAACCGAAAGCGTATGACAGATTAGGAAGGCCATGGTTTGGGGTATCGTATCGCTTGAGTGAGCGCGCAGCGATGCGGCCGTTGGTATGATCTGGTGGGTCCCCGCGTTCGCGAGGATGACTTGATTTGTGGTTTGGATGCCCGCTTCTCTCACTGCGCGCTCGTGCAGCGCTTCAAGGCCGTAGGCTCTGAGAAATCGCCCGCTGCGAAAACCCGTGCGGCGGTTCTACTTTTAAGCGACTCCGTCTCCCTCACATCGCTCCACCCCGCCGATGCCGCATCTGACCAAGGACGACTTCTACTTCTGGAACCAGGGCAGCCACACCCGCGCCTACGAGAAGCTCGGCGCGCACCCCAAACGCGGCGGCACCTGGTTCGCCGTCTGGGCTCCCAACGCCGACTACGTCTCGGTCGTCGGCTCGTTCAACGGCTGGAGCACGTCCGAGAACCCGCTGCGCAAAACCGACGCGGGGCTCTGGGAGGGCTACGTCCGCGGCGCAAAGGCGGGCGACGCCTATAAGTACCACATTGGCAACCGCGGCGCGACGTTCGAGAAGACCGACCCCTACGCCTTCGCCCTGGAGGCACCGGACCCCGACGGGCACCCCATCCGCGGCCTCTCGTCGATCGTCACCAAGCTCGACGGCTACGACTGGCAGGACGCCGACTGGATGGCGAGCCGCCAGGGCCCGGAGACGCTTGGCAAGCCTGTCTCGATCTACGAGGTGCACCTCGGCTCGTGGAAGCACAAGCAGCACTCGCAGTCGATGTCGTACCGCGAGATCGCGGAGCCGCTGGCCGACCACGTCGAGAAGCTCGGCTTCACGCACGTCGAGTTGATGCCCGTGCAGGAGCACCCGTACTACGGCTCGTGGGGCTACCAGGTCGTCGGCTACTTCGCGCCGACGCACCGCTACGGCTCGCCGGAGGACTTCATGTACTTCGTCGACACGATGCACCAGCGCGGCATCGGTGTGCTCTTGGACTGGGTGCCCGCGCACTTCGCCACGGACCCGCAAGGGTTGGGCTACTTCGACGGGAGCCCGCTCTACGAGTACGAGGACCCCATCATGCGTATCCACCCGGACTGGGGCACCTACGTCTTCGACTACCACAAGCCCGGCGTCAAGAACTTCCTCGTGTCGAACGCCTGCTTCTGGTTCGACAAGTACCACATCGACGGCCTCCGCTTCGACGCCGTGGCGAGCATGCTCTACCGCGACTACTCGCGCGGCAACCGTTGGACGCCCAACATGTTCGGCGGGCGCGAAAACCTCGAAGCCATCGACACGCTCAAGCAGATCAACGAGACGGTCTTCGCGGACTTCCCGACGGCGATCATGGTCGCGGAGGAGTCGACGGCGTGGCCCGGCGTCTCGCGGCCCACGTTCGAGGGCGGCCTCGGCTTCCTCTACAAGTGGAACATGGGCTGGATGCACGACACGCTGACCTACGCCTCCAAGGACCCGATCTACCGGCAGTACGACCACAACAACCTCACCTTCCCGTTCGTCTACGCCTTCAGCGAGCGCTACACGCTCCCGCTCTCGCACGACGAGGTCGTCCACGGCAAGGGCTCCATCTGGGGCAAGATGCCGGGCGACAACTGGCAGAAGGCGGCCAACATGCGGCTGCTCTACGGGCATATGGTCGGCCACCCGGGCAAGAAGCTGCTCTTCATGGGCCAGGAGTGGGGCCAGCGCGGCGAGTGGAGCCACGACAACCCCCTCAGTTGGGAGCAGGCCGACGAGCCGCTCCACGCGGGCGTCCAGAACTGGGTGCAGGACGTGTTCGGCCTCTACCGCGAGCACCCCGCCCTCTGGAACGACGACGGCTCGGGTTTCTACGGCATCGTCACGGACGACAATGTGAACAGCGTCCTCGCCTACACCCGCACGAGTGCTGTTGAAGACGAAGGCGAGGAGCCGAAGCGGCTGCTCTTCGTGTTCAACTTCACGCCGGTCCCGCGCGACAACTACCGCGTCGGCATCCCGCTGGCCGGGCGGTGGCGCGAGGTCCTCAACTCGGACGCGGAGCGCTACGGCGGCAGCAACCTCGGCAACAGCGGCGGCGTCGAGGCCGTCCCGATCCCGTCGCACGGCCTGCCCAACTCGGTCGTCCTCACGCTCCCCCCGCTCGGCGTCACCGTGTTCGAGTGGGAAGGATGAGAGAAGGTGCACTTTTCGATTGGCAATGTTCGATTGGGTTTAAGCCATCCAGTACGCTGACAGCCTCACCTTGTCGGGCTCAGTGCTACCCCGGTCAACCACCCCTGTCCCCTCCTGTCCAGGAGGGGAACTTCAAACGCGACATCAAAGCCAAGGCCCCTTGACAATCTCAATCGGTCACGGTGCTGGCCTTTTTGAAGACCCGTGCGTGCTACTCACCGCGACATTCTGTTTGTTGACGTAGACGACACGTTCGTTCGTAGTGCGGGCGCTGCGCGTATTCCGATGCCTGAAGTCATCGAGGCCATTCGCAGCTTGCACGATGCCGGTGTCCAGCTGTATTGCTGGAGCAGCGGCGGTGCTGACTACGCCCAGGCTAGCGCGGCCGAGTTTGGCCTTGCTGATTGCTTCGTCGCCTTCCTACTAAAACCGACGGTCTTGATCGACGACGTAGCCATCGCGGACTGGCGCCGCCTTCGTCAGGTTCACCCCAATCAGATTAGCAGCCTTCTCGACGAGTAGGCTCCACCCTCGCGCCTCCATTCTCACCCATGCGCGACCGACTTATTGGCCTCGACCAGCTCGAGCTCAACCTGAGCGCGGGCAACCTCACGCTGCTCAATCTGATCCTGGGCTTCGTGATGTTCGGCGTGGCGATGGGCATCACGACGGACGACTTCCGGTGGGTGCTGCGCCGCCCGAAGGCGGTCCTCGTCGGGCTGGCGGGGCAGCTCGTGTTGCTCCCGGCGGTGACGCTCCTACTGGTGGCGCTCCTCGGCCCGTGGCTCACGCCCGGCGTGGCGATGGGGATGGTGCTGGTGGCGTGCTGCCCCGGCGGCAACGTCTCCAACTTCATGGTGCACCTCGCGCGCGGCAACACAGCGCTGAGCGTGAGCCTGACCGCGCTCAGCACGGCGGGGGCGCTCCTCTTCACGCCGCTCAATTTCGCGCTCTGGGGCACGCTCTACACGCAGTTCGTGCTGCCCGCGAGCGACAACCCGTTGCTGCGCGAACTCGCCATCGACCCGGTCGAGGTCGGGCGCGTCGTGTTCCTGCTGCTCGGCGTGCCGCTCGTGCTCGGGATGCTCGTGCGGCGGTACTTCCCCACGCTCGTCGCGCGCATCGAGACGCCGGTGCGGCTGACCAGCATCGTACTGTTCGCGGCCATCGTGGTGGTCGCGTTCGGAAAGAACCTCGACGCCTTCGTGGCGCATATCGCGGCGCTCTTCCCCATCGTGCTGCTGCACAACGCGCTCGCGCTGACGACGGGCTGGCAGTGGGCGCGGCTGACTGGGCTCGCGCTGCGCGAGCGGCGGACGCTCAGCATCGAGGTCGGCATCCAGAACACGGGGCTCGGGCTGGTACTGCTGCTCAACCCGGCCATCTTCCCGTCCACGCTCCCCATCGGCGGCATGGCGGCGATTGCGGCCTGGTGGGGCATCTGGCACATCCTCTCGGGGCTGACCGTGGCGGGCTGGTGGCTCGGTCGGCCGATCCCTGCCGAGGCGGTCCCCGTGGAGGCATGAGCGGGCGCGTCCCTCGGTCACTGGCCCATCGGATCCTCCACGCCTACGTGCGCTGGCTCTACACGGCGTGCTACTGCCGCACGTTCACGGTCGAAGGCAGGGCGCACGTTCCCGTGGACGGCCCGGTGGTGTTCGTGACGAACCACCAGAACAACCTAGCCGACGGGCTCTCGGTGCTCTTCGCCTCCGAGCGCACGCCGGTCTTCGCCGCCCGCGCCGACTTCTTCCGCGCGCCCGCGGCGGCCCGGGGCTTCGCGGTGCTGCGCGTCCTCCCGATGTACCGCGCCGACCACGGCCGCCGCGCCATCGCCGACCGGCTGCCAGAGACGATGGACCGCCTCCGACGCCACCTCGTCGCAGGCGGCGCGTTCGCCCTCATGGCTGAGGGCAGCTCCGCCCCGTCGCGCACGCTGCGGACGCTAAAGAAAGGCTGGGCGCGGCTCGTCCTTGACACGCTCCCCGAGGCGCCCAACCTGGTCGTGGTACCGACCGCGCTGGAGTACTCCGACTGGGACGCCTGGGGCCCCGGTGTTCGCGTCGTCTTCGGCGAACCGATTGCGTTCGCTCCCGCCGACAAGGACGTTCCGCGTCATCTCAATGCGATGAACGAGCGGCTGTACGACGCCCTCGACGCGTTGATCGCGGACGACGAGGCTATCGCGGCGTGGCATCGGCAGATCACGGCGCAACGGCGCCTTCGCGACAGGCTGTGGCGCATCGCCGGGCTGCCTGCGCTCGTCGTGGCGCTCGTGCTACTGTTTCCGGTCCTACTGTTCACGCGGCGGGCCGTGCGGACGCATCCGCGGGCAGACTTCCGCTCCACGCTCGAGATCGCCTACATCGGCCTCGGCGCGCCGATCTGGCTGCTGCTCGTGGGCCTCGTGGCGGGGGCGCTGGCTGGGTGGGCTTCGTTTGCCGTCGGCGCGCTCGCGCTGCCGCTCGTGCTGTGGGCGGCTGCCCGGTGCTGGATCGCGTGGACGGCAGCGTGACGCTTTGCACCGCCCTACTCTGCCTCGATCTCGTCGCCCTCACAGCTGGACGTGGAAAAGGCATGGAGTGCCGCCTTCGTGGCCTCGTCGACGGGGAAGAACAGCTCGATCTTGAAGTCGTCCAGCGTCACGTCACGCGGCGTGCTAAAGTGCGACATGGTGGAGAAGAGGGAGAGGCGCACGTCGCCATACCGATAGATCGTTGGCGTGACCGGCCCGAGATCGGCATCCCCGAGGGCCATGGAGCGCCCGGCCTGCTGTGCTAAGTGGGCGGCGGCGCGGTCGAGTTGGGGGACACCGCCCTGAGCAGCGCTCTCGTTCCACAGCTGATGCGCGGTCTGGTGGGCCACCTGCGGCCAGTTCTCGACGTGCTCCGGCATCACATCCGACATCACGAGGTCGAGGAGGCTGTCGCTCACGCCGATGCCAAGCTGCGCGTAGAGCGCCTGGGCTGGCGCGTTCAGGCGTACGATGGTCCAGAGCCGGTCCAGGGCGAGCGCCGGATATGGGGCGTGGCGGTCGAGCGTGTAGGCTACGGCGGCGCGGATGGGGGCCATCTCGTCGGCGTCCCAGGGGTGCCTGGAATAGCGCGCGGCGAACCCGGCATAGCTCAGCAGTTGGTTGCGCGCGCCGAGCGGCAGCGCCAGCGCCTCGCCGAGACGCTCAACCATCTCGCGGCTCGGGTGCGCGCGCCCGGTCTCCAGAAACGACAGGTGACGCGCCGAGACCCCGGCCTCGCCCGCGAGGTGGAGTTGGCTGTAGCGGCGCGTCTTGCGCCAGGTCTGGAGGAACGAGCCGAAGGAAGTCATGCGAGAAAATAATGGCGCGGGGTAGGCACGGCTATTACCTCCGAGGTAATTGATTGGCCCCTACTGCCCGGCTAAACTGGTGGATATCGCCTCTCCCCACCAACGCCCACGGCTCCATGGCACCTACCCCGATCTCCCCTCTACAGCGCACGCTTCTCCTTCTTGTGACGGCAGCGTTCTCCGTGCTCACCGTCGTCGCTGTCGTCCAGCACGGCTATGTGGGCATCTTAACCTATCAGTTCGCGAACTGGGCGGGGACGCAGGTGCTGGTCGACCTCGTGATCGCCTGCTCGCTCATTCTGGTGTGGCTCTGGCACGACGCCAAAGCGCTCGGACGGAGCCCGTGGCCGTGGATCGCGATCACCCTCTTCCTGGGCGCGTTCGGCCCGCTGCTCTACCTCCTCACCCGCAAGACGACATCGTGACAGGCTCGGGCTACGGCGCGTAGCCGAGCGTCTCGAACAGCTCCGGCGATGCTTTGAGGTAGCGATCCTTGCTCGTCTCCGCGAACCAGGCTGCCGAGACGAAGCGGTTGTTCTGCAGCCGCGCGTTCTCCCAGCCCAGGTCCACGGCGATGGGGTACGCTGACCAGTCGGCGTTGATGAAGCTGATCGCCTTCACGTTCTTCCGGTAGGTCAGCGAGAAGAAGCGCACGAACCAGTCGTCCCACACCTCGACGCCGCTGCGCGCGATGCCATGCACGGGACTCGTCTCGGCGATCATGACCGGCTTCTTGTGGGTCCGCGCGAACTCGAAGACGGCGTCGGCGGCAGGGTTCAGGCTGCTCGCGTAGAGGTGGCCGAACAGCGAGATCCCGACCCAGTCCACATAGTCGTCACCGGGGTACCAGGCCGAAAGTGGGTGGCCATCGTAGGGCGGCGAACCGTACGAGTGCCACACGAACGCAACGTTTTCGACACCCTCGGCGCGCGTGATGTCGACAAACCGGCGGTAGGCCCTGACGTACTCGCCCGGCTCCAACTCGTTGTGCGGGCCGTCAAACTCGTAGCCGATGCGCAGGTAAATCGGCCGCCCTACCGCCTTCGCCCACGCGCTGAATTCCCGAATCACCGGGTCGAACTCGCCCTGGGTGGTCCGGTAGGCGACGTCCCACGTGCCCACCATCCAGAGCGCGCTCTGTAGGACCGTGTTCGGGAAGCGATCTGCGAGGCCCTGGTGGTGGTGGATGTCGCCGTGCTCGTTGACGGAGCGAGTCGCCAGTCCGTCTGCGCTGGGAATGCCCCAGTAGGCCGCCCATCCTGCGGGCGGCGGTGCGTCCGGGAAGCTCGCCGCGAAGGCATCGGCCTCCTGGAGCGTCTGCCCCATGATGAGCAGCGTCTGACCCGGCGGCGGGACGAATTTGGTCTGCTCGTACGCGTAGGCAAAGCTCGCGTCAACGGTCGTGTCGATCCGCGCTACCATCGCCTCGACGTCGGGCTCGGGGTTGGAGACCGGAGCGGGAGCCGGGTCGGGCTGCGAAGACCCGGCCCGGATGGGGGCGGACGAGTCACACGCCATCAGCGCGGTGAGCGCGACGACCAGGAGGACGATCTGAGCAACGCGTGAGGGTCGGTTCATTGGACTACGATCTTCGAGGGAGAACACGGGACCGCTCTGCTGCGGTCACCAGGTCTGCGGCCTGGTGCCGTCACGCGCGGAGGCAGCCCACGTTCCTGGCCGACGCTTGGCCTTGCCCTTGGCGGAGCATTGGGATCGTTCCGCCCACCCGAGATAGAACCAACGGACCAGCTATCCCACGAGCGGCCTCCTAGCTGGGCACGAAGGACGACTCTCCACCCCGCAGTGCCAGGGCGACACCCACGGGGTCCCGGATCACTGCGGTGCTGGCTCGACGCAGCCGCGTCCGGACCGCCAGACACGACCGGAATCACACCGCAGGCTACCCCAACGGGATCGACAAGCACCGCCCACTGGCTTTGGCCCGCCGAGGAAGGACCGCACAGGCAGGGTCGCAGCCGTGAGCGCGCTGACGGCTCGAGGCCTGGCGGAGTTACTGCGTAGCGCTCGCGACGACTCGCATGCGGCAACCTCGCATACCGCGCTCGCGTGGAAACCTTGCTCTTCCTCGCTCTCCCTGCGCTTCGCTCCCATGCACCTCCCCGTCCACGGCGTCTCGATCCCCAAGCTCGGCCTCGGCACCTACAAGCTCACCGGCGCGGACGGCACGCGCGGCGTCGAGCACGCCCTCGACCTCGGCTACCGGCACATCGACACGGCGCAGATCTACCGCAACGAGGCGGAGGTGGGGCGCGGGCTCGCCCAGAGCCCTGTCGACCGCGAGGCCGTCTTCCTGACCACCAAGGTCTGGCACGACAAGCTCGCACACGCCGACGTGATCGCCTCGACCGAGGAGAGCCTGCGCAAGCTCGGCACCGACTACGTCGACCTCCTGCTCATCCACTGGCCCAACGACGCCGTGGACCTCGCCGAGACGCTCGATGCGTTCCAGCAACTCCGCGCCGACGGCAAGACGCGGCTCATCGGCGTGAGCAACTTCCCACCAGGGACGCTCCGCCGCGCGCTGGAGATCGTCCCCGACCTGGCGACGAACCAAGTGGAATACCACCCCTACCTTGACCAGTCGGCGCTGCTCGGCATCGTGGACACGCGCGCGCTCTCGCTCACGTCGTACAGCCCGCTCGCGCAGGGCCGGCTCTTCCAGGACGACACGTTGGTTGAGATCGCGGAGGGGCACGGGAAATCCGTGGCACAGGTGGTGCTGCGGTGGCACCTCCAGCAGGAGCGGGTCTTCGCCATCCCGAAGGCCTCGTCCGATACGCACCGCGCGGGCAACTTCGACGTATTCGACTTCGCGCTCTCGGACGACGAGATGGCGCGCATCCACGGCCTCGCGCGGCCGGACGGGCGCATCGTGGACCCAGGGTTTGGGCCGGACTGGGACGCGTGATCCCAAATCCGGGAGCAGCACTGCGACCGCATCGGAGCAACGAGGCCGGATTGGGGGCTATCGGCTGTCAGCCGTCGGCTGTCGGCTTCTGCAACTCGTTAAGCAGACTTGGTGTGACTACTGGGTAGTCGCTCAGACGGGCGCAGCGGGACCTGGGGCGCGGCGGACCTTATACCAAGTCCGTTTGATGAGTTGCGACCTGGGAAACCGATAGCTGGCAGCCGACGGCCCAAATCCGGCCTCGGTGCTCAGGATCGGTCGCAAGTCCGCTCCCGGATTTGGTATTACTCGGCGACGCTCGGCAACGCTGCGAGGTGCTGCGCCGCGCTCGCGATCAGACTGCTGTCCGCCTCGGCGACGCGGAGGCGCGCCAGGCTCTCCGTGAGTAGATCCCGGGCCCCGTCCGTCTGCCCCGTGGCCTGCAGCGCGCGGGCGAGTTGGACTTCCGAGCGCGCGGTATAGCGGTGGTCCGGAGGCAAGCCATCGCGGCGGAGGCGGACGGCTTCGCGGAGCAGCGGCACCGCCTGGCCCGGTGTCCCCTGGCTGGCCAACAGCGACCCGAGGCTGGTGAGCGGGAAGGCGAGGTCGGTGCTGGTCGGTGCCACCCCAGCCCGGAGCGTCTGGAGGGCCTCGCGGTAGAGGGCTTCGGCTTCGTCGTAGGCTTCCCGGTCTTCGTGGATCCCTGCCAGGTTGTGCAGGGCTGGGGCGAGGCGCGAGGGTTCCACGTCGGGGTCGGCGCGGTAGATATCGAGCGCGCGGCGGTAGGTCGCAGCGGCTTGGTCGAGGTCCCCGCGCCGCACGTAGAGGGTGCCGAGGCTGTTGAGCAAGTTGGCGATGGTCGGGTGCGTCGGCCCCAGGCGTGGGGCTCGGATGTCGTACGCGCGCAGGTAGAGCGCCTCGGCCTCGTCGTACGCCCCCCGGTCACGGAGGACGGAGGCCAGGTTGCGCATCGCGGTGGCCGTCTCGGGGTGGTCCGCGCCGTAGACGTGCTCGTTGATGGCGAGGCCCTCGCGGTAGGCCGTCTCAGCCGCGTCGTCGTCGCCCCGCTCCCGCTGGACGATGCCGAGGTTCTGAAGCGCGGCGGCCACGTTGGGATGGGCGTCGCCGAAGACCTGGCGGTTCAGGGCGAGCGACTCCGCGAAGATCGGCGCGGCGTCGTCTAGCCGACCGAATCGTTCGTAGAGGAGGCCGAGGCGCCCGAGCGTCTTGGCGAGGTCGGGCACCGCGGCATCGCCGAGGGCCCGCTGCTGCGTCTCGGCTAGGCGTAGTCGGGTCTCGGCGGCTTCGTAGTCGCCTGTCTGCACGTCGAGCATGCCGAGGTCGCTGAGCACCCGCGCCGTCTCGGCGTGCTCGGGCCCCCACGCCTGCCTGCTGAGGCGTAGCGCTTCCTCCAGAGAGCCCCGCGCCTCGTCGGTGCGGTCGAGGCTGCGCAGCGTCGTTCCGGAGACCCACAGCGCCCCGGCGAGCAGCCTTGGGTCGGCCTCGGCACGGCGGAGGGCTACCGCGCCCTCGTAGAGCCCGATGGCCCGCTCCGGATCGCCGAGGTTGCTGTAGATATCGCCGAGCACGATCAGCAGCGACGCCTGCAGCTCGGGCTGCGCCTCCAGGTCGCGGGGGATGCGCACGGCCCCGCTGTCGAGCACGGCGCGGACCGTGAGCGACTCGCCCAGGGCCACGAGCGGGTTGGCCTGCTCGAAGAGGCCGGTGAGGACGGCCGTCACCTCCTGCGCCTTCGCCGCTTCGAGTTGGGCGCGGTCCCGCTCGGCCGCCAGCCGCCACGTGTAGAGCGTCACGACGACGGCGAGGGCTAGCGCGGCGCCCACCGCGACCCCGACTCCTGCCCGGTGCCGCTCGACGAACTTCCGTACCCGGTAGGCCGCGCTGGGAGCCCGCGCCTCGATGGGGACGCCGGTACGCTCGCGGCGCAGGTCGGCGAGGAGCGCCGCCGCCGAGGGGTAGCGCCGCTCCGGCTCCTTTTCGAGCGCGTGCAGACAGATCGTGTCGATGTCGCCGCGCAGCCGCCGGCGGAGGCGGTCCGTCGAGGTGCGGCGCGCCTCGGCGATGGCCTCGGTGCTGTCTGTGGCCTGGTCGGCCCCTGCGTTGAGGGACCCGGTGCCGCTGGTCGTCGGCTCCTGAACGAGCGTGCTCGGGCGGGTCGGGGTGGCGTGCAGGATGGCGTCCTCTAGCGCCGCCTGCCTGAACGGGTGCCGTCCCGTGAGGAGTTCGTAGAGCACCAGCCCCAGTCCGAAGACGTCGGTGGCGGTCGTGACCGGCTCGGCGCGCAGCTGCTCGGGGGCCGCGTAGGCGGGCGTGAGGAGCCGCTGCCCGGTCTGCGTGTTGACGCCGTCCTCGCTCCCGTCGTTGGACCCCAGAAGGAGCTTCGCGATGCCGAAGTCGAGCAGCTTCACGACGGGCTGGCCGTCGTCGCCGTCCGCGACGAGGATGTTGGAGGGCTTCAGGTCGCGGTGTACCACCAGGCGCCGGTGGGCGTGCTCGACGGCCTCGCACACCACCTCGAAGAGCGCGAGGCGCGCGGCGACGGGCAGGTGGCGGCGGTCGCAGTAGGCGGTGATGGGCTCGCCGTCCACGTACTCCATCACGAAGTACGGTCGCCCATCCTCCGTCTGGCCGCCGTCGAGGAGCCGGGCGATGTTCGGGTGGTCGAAGCGCGCGAGGAGCTGGCGCTCGGCCTGGAAGCGCGCGAGCACGGCCTCGGTGTCCATGCCGCGCTTGACGAGCTTGAGCGCCGCCACCTGCTCGAACGCCCCGTCGGCGCGCTCGGCGAGGTAGACCGTACCCATGCCGCCGGTCCCCAGCCGCCGTCCCAGCCGCCACGGGCCGACGCAGTCCGGGTCGAGGTCGTCGAGCAAGGCCGCCGCCCCAAAGGCCGTGTCCTCGTCGAGGAGCGGGTGCACCTCCACGTCGAGGAGGGCCCAGACTTCGTCGTAGAGGGCGTCGTCGTCGCCGCACGCCGCGCGCAGAAACGCCGCGCGCTCGGCCGGGGGCTGGTCGAGCGCCGCCCCGAAGAGGCGGTGGATGTGGGCTTGGCGTTCGTGAGTCATACCCGCTACGATGGCCATACGCAGTCAACAGGCGCGTCACGGTCTGAAGGCGAGCGTGTCGCCCTGCTCGCTCGGGACGCGCTGTCGTCGTGCTGCAAGTTCGTGTCCTCGGCGGGCCGTGTCCAGGCGAACGCGTGCGCTTCGGTTGTGCTCTGCGGCTATGCGTTTGTGCCCTACCTTCGAGCGCGTTCTCGTCCCGCCATCCCACCGCTCCCACGTGCCCACCGCCCTGATCACCGAGCCGACGGCGCTCTTTGCGTTCCTCGCTGCTGTGCTGGCGGCCGTCTTCGCGCTCAGCCGCGTGAAGGCGCTGGAGAAGCTCTTCGCGGTCCTGCCGCCGGTCCTCTGGGCCTACTTCGTCCCCATGCTCACGACGACGTTCGGGATCACCCCGGCGAGCGCCGTGACGTACGACTGGATGATGCGGTACCTGCTGCCGTTCTCGCTCTTCCTCATCATGCTGTCGGTAGACCTCCGCGCGATCCTCTCGCTCGGCTGGGTCGCCCTGGCGATGATGGTGGTGGGGACGGTAGGCATCGTGATCGGCGGGCCGATTGCGCTGCTCGTCACGGGTGGGCTCCTCAACGACCCTGAGGCGTGGAAAGGCTTCGCGGCGCTCTCGGGCAGTTGGATCGGGGGCACGGCCAACATGCTCGCCATCAAGGAGTCGGTGGGCACGCCCGACAGCGCGCTCGGGCCGATCATCGTCGTGGACACGGTGGTGGGCTATGGGTGGATGGCCGTGCTGCTCTTCCTCTCCGGCTACCAGGCGCGCTTCGACCGGTGGGTCGGGGCCGACACGAAGGTGATGGACCGCGTCAACGCGACGCTGGCCGCGCTCGACCGGGAGCGGAATCCTGTCAGCCTCGAAGCCTTTGGCATCCTCGCCGGGCTAGGCATGGCGGCGGCCGTCCTGTGTCGCCTCGCGGGCGACGCACTCCCGAAGCTCGGCGACCCGACGATTATCAGCCACGGCACCTGGGCGGTGCTCGTCGTGGTGACGGTCGGCCTCGCGCTCTCGTTCACCCCGATGCGGCGGCTGGAGCGGGACGGGGCCTCGCGCGTGGGCTACGTCGCGCTCTACCTGCTGCTCACCTCCATCGGGGCCAAGGCCGACCTCGCGGCGGTCCTCGATACGCCGGTCTACATCCTCGCGGGCGTGATCTGGCTCTCGATCCACATCCTGCTGCTCTTTGGCGCTGCGAAGCTGCTCAAGGCCCCCTTGTTTTTTGTGGCGACGGGCAGCATGGCGAATGTCGGCGGTGCCGCGAGCGCACCCGTGGTGGCAGGCGTCTACCTCCCGGCGATGGCGCCCGTGGGCGTGCTGATGGCCGTTGCGGGCTACATTCTCGGCATCTACGCCGCGCTCGGCTGCGCGTGGCTGCTCGCGCTCGTCGGCGGCGGGTAACGTTTTCGGCGGGCCGTCCGTAGGGGGCGGTTGACACTCGATCCCGCTTCTCGCCCGCTCTCCCTCCCATCCGCATGCGCCTGCTTCTTTTCGGTCTCCTCATCGCCTTCGCACCCGCTGCCCTCGCCCAACCCGACAACCTAGCCGGATCCTGGGACGGCGCGATCTCCATCGGTGCGGTGACGCTCGACATCACGGTCACGTTCGGCGATGCCACCCCGCCCGCAGCTACCATCGACATCCCGCAGCAAGGGGCGATGGGCCTGCCGCTCCAAAACGTGACGATTGACCTGCCCGCGGTGCGCTTCGAGTTGCAGGCCGGGCCGGGCCTCGCCGTCTTCGAGGGCACGCGCGACGGCGACATCATCGCAGGGGCGTTCACACAAAGCCCCGCCTCAGGCACCTTCTCCGTCACGTGGCAGGACCCGGCCTCGGCTCCTCCCGAAGCATCCGCGGAGCCAGAAGCATCCTTTGAGACGGAGCCGCTCCCGCCGGGCGTGCTCGCCGAGACCGTGACCGTCGATACGCCGACTGGCACCTTGCACGGCACGCTCACTTGGCCTGCGGAGGCGGCCCAGCCCGTGCCGGGGGTCGTCCTCGTGTCGGGCTCCGGACCGACCGACCGAGACGGCAACAGCATCATGCTGCCGGGCAAGAACAACAGCCTGCGCCTGCTCGCCGAAGCGCTCACCGCCGAGGGCTTTGCCGTGGTGCGTTTCGACAAGCGGGGCGTTGCGGCCAGCGCTGAGAGCAGCATCGCCGAGGTGGACCTGCGCGTGGAGACCTTCGCAGAGGATGTGGCAACGTGGGGTCGTTGGCTCCGCGCCGACGCGCGCACGACGGACGCGCTAGCGCTCATTGGCCACAGCGAAGGCACCCTCGTGGGCGTGCTCGCTGCTGAGGACCTCGATGCCGACGGGTTCGTGGCGCTCGCCGGGCTGGGCCGCCCCATCCAGGTCGTGCTCCGCCGCCAACTCGCTGCGCAACTCCCAGACAACGTCATGGCGGAGGCCGACTCGCTGTTCGCCACCCTCGAACGCGGTGAGACCACCGACGCGCTCTCCCCTATGCTGGTGTCCACCTTCCGCCCAAGCGTCCAGCCCTACCTCTCTTCGGTGATGGCCTATGACCCTGCCACGCTCGTCGCCGATCTCGAGGCTCCGGTTCTGGTTGTCAACGGGACCACCGACGTACAGGTGGAGGTCGCCGACGGGGAGCGCCTGGCCGCTGCCGACAACGCAGAGTTGGTCGTGATCGAGGGAATGAACCACATCCTAAAGGCTGTCACAGGCTCCCTCACGGAGCAGCTTCCGAGCTACGGCGACCCGACGCTGACGCTGCACCCCGACCTCGTCCCGGCCATCTCCGCATTCCTCTCGGGGATCGAGTAGAGGGGCACCGGACGGCGGCACAGGGGGCGCTCGGAACGGGTCTCGTGGCCTGGGGTAGCTTGGACCTCTTGTTCCATTGACGCCTCACGCAACGTCCATGCTACGCTCTCGTCTCCTTCGCTCCTGGCTGAGCGCCCTCGCCTTTGGCGCGCTCGCCCTGCTTCTGGTACCCACGGCACTCGCGCAGCCGGCCGACCAGCCCGCCAACACGCTCACCCCCTACCTCGTCGAGATGCTGCGCTCGATCGGCGAGGTGGCCGTCTCACCCGACGGCGCGACCGTGGCCTACACGGTGCGCACGCCCGCCGACCCGTACGAGTCGAACGCGTCGGCCAGCGCTCCGCTCTTCCTCTACGACGTCGCCGAAGGCACCCACGCGATGGCGCTCGACGCCTCGGTGCGCGGCCTCGCCTGGACGCCGGACGGCCGCCTGAGCTTCCTCTACCGCGGCGAGGACGACTCGGCGACCGCCCTTTACGCGATGACACCGGGCGACGAAGCGCCGCAGGTGGTCGTCGCCCACCCGACGAGCGTCCGCGCCTACGACTGGGACCCGTCGTCAGGCCGCGTCGCGTTCATCGCCGACGAGGTGCTGGAGGAGCCGGAGAACCCGCTCCCGCTCGGCAACCGTGCACCGATTGTCTACGAGGAGAACCGGCCCAACCGTGCGCTTTACGTCTACCAGCCGCCGACGCGCATGATGCCGCAGCGGATCGCCATCGAGGGCTCCGTCTATGCCGTGGACTGGCACCCGAGCGGCGCCATGCTCGCCGTGAGTGTCGCGCCGAATCCGTACGTGGACGCGTCGTACATGTACAAGCGCATCCGGATGCTCGACGTGGCGAGCGGCGAGGTCGTCGGGCGGGTCGAGAACCCCGGCAAGCTGGCCAACAAGCTGCGCTTCAGCCCGGACGGTAGCCACCTCGCCTTCCAGTCGGCGCAGGACCTCGGCGACCCGTCGAACGGCCGCCTCTTCGTCGTGCCCGTTGAGGACGCCAGCTTCGAGAACGCCCGCGAGGTCTTCGACCCCATGCGCGAGGCCGACGTGGTCGACTACGGCTGGCTCTCCAACAACGAGGTCTGGACGGTCGTGAGTGCGAACTTCGCTACGCAGACCGCGCTCGAATCGCACACGCTCGACGGTCAGGCAACGACGCACATCCCTTGGGACAGCGGGCTGATCCTGAGCGACATCACGTTCGCAGACGACGGCACGCTCGCCTTCAGCGCCGACACGCCCGCCCACCCCGACGAGCTGTTCGTCCGCCCGAGCGGGGACGAGGCCATGCGGGCGACCGACCTCAACCCGATGCTAGACGGCATCCGGCTTGCGCGCCAGGAGGTCATTACCCACGAGGCCCCCGACGGCGTCACGCTCAGCGGCACCCTCTTCTACCCGCTCGATTATCAGGAAGACAGCGCGGAAGGCCAGACCTATCCACTCGTCCTCGACGTGCACGGCGGACCGGAGGCGTTCGTCGCCAACGGCTGGATCACGGACTACAATAGCCAGGCGCAGATGCTCGCCGCGCGCGGCTACGCGGTGTTCTACCCCAACTACCGTGGCTCGACGGGCCGCGGCGTAGCCTTCGCCAAGGCTGGCCAGGGCGACCCCGCTGGGAAGGAGTTCGACGACCTCATCACCGCCGCCGACCACCTCATCGAGATCGGCCTCGCCGACCCCGACCGCGTCGGCGTGACCGGCGGCTCCTACGGCGGCTACGCGACCGCGTGGCTCTCGACGCGCTACTCCGACCGCATCGCCGCAGGCGTGATGTTTGTCGGCATCTCGAACAAGATCTCGAAGGTAGGCACGACGGACATCGCTGACGAGGAGTTCTACGTGCACGCGCTCAAGCGCCCGTGGGACGACTGGCAGTTCATGCTCGAGCGCAGCCCGATCTTCTACGCGGGGCAATCGGAGACGCCGCTGCTGATCCTCCACGGCGAGGCCGACCCGCGCGTGGACGCCGGGCAGAGCTACGAACTCTATCGCCACCTCAAGATCCGCAGCGAGGCCCCGGTCCGCCTCGTGCTCTACCCCGGCGAAGGCCATGGCAACGCCCGCGTCGGCGCGCGCTACGACTACGCCCTGCGCGCCCTCCGCTGGTTCGACACGTTCCTCAAGGGCGACGGCGACACCCTACCACCCGCTGCCATCGAGGTCCCCGCCGCGCCGATGTCGGACGCGACCATGGAGTCCGAGACTGGGATGGGCGAGGAGTAGGGAAGGTAGACGTTCGACGTGTGAAGGGCGAGGTGCTGCGGTGCCTCGCCCTTGCTCGTACCAACGACGGGGAACATCACCCATGCGGCCTTCACGGCGCGTTCGTGGCCGACGGGCACGACCTCCACGTGGAATTGCGTTACCGGGCCGCAGCCGTCGGTTATCTTCGGCTGCTCTACTTTACCCGTGATCATGGAGGCGCGCCCGTCGCCGCGCCACTCGCCCGAAACCCCTGTCCGTGCTATGTCTGGCAAGCTGATCGACCGGCTCGTCGCCGCTGGCGTCTTCCTCGTCGCGCTCGTGCTCTACCTGCTCACCGTCGCGCCGACGGCGTCGTTCTGGGACTCGGGCGAATTCATCGCCATCGCGCACGGGCTGCAGGTGTCGCACCCGCCGGGCGCGCCGTTCTACATGCTCGTGGGGCGCTTCTTCTCGATGGTGTTCGCGCCGATCCTGGACCTGTTCATGGACACGCGGCACATCGCGCTGGCGGTGAACCTGGTGAGCGTGGTCGCGAGCGCGCTCACGATCCTGCTCACGCACCTCGTGATCGTGCGGCTCGCGCGCATCTGGAAAGGCCACCCAGATAGCTGGACGCCGGGGCAGCGCCTCGGCGCACTCGCGGGCGGCGCCATCGGCGCACTCACATTCGCAGCGACGGACTCGTTCTGGTTCAATGCCGTCGAGGCCGAAGTCTACGCCCTCTCGATGTTTTTCACGGCCATCGTGGTGTGGCTGACGCTCGTGTGGCGCGACGATACCATCGCGGAGGAAGCGGAGCTGCGTGCGCGCGGCGAGCACCCGTTCGGGCTGCGCTCCGACCGCTACCTCGTGCTCATCGCCTACCTCTTCGGCCTCGCCATCGGCGTGCACCTCCTGAACGTGCTCACGCTGTTTTTCATCGCGCTGATCGTCTACTTCGTCAAGTTCGACCGCAAGGATTGGACGACCGGGCAACGTATGCTGGGCGTCGTCGTGGCGGGCGTCGTAGCGACGGTGCTCTTCGGGATGATCTACCCCGGCGTCGTGCAGATGCTGCCGGACTTCGCCGAGCGATCGGGCTTCCCCTTGGCGTTCACGATCCTGCTGATCCTGCTGATGACGGCGGCCGTCTGGATCACGCAGCGGCGGCAGATGCCGGTCGCGAACCTGCTCGCGCTCTCGTTCGCGATGATCCTGATCGGCTACTCGTCCTACGCGCTCATCTTCATCCGCTCCGCGGCCGACCCGCCCATCGACGAGAACGACCCGGAGACGGCCGAGGCCATCGTGAGCTACCTCAAGCGCGAGCAGTACGGCAACACGCCGCTCCTCACCGGCGCGACCTTCGACGACCGGACCGGCACGCTGGGCCGTGACGAAGTCGTCTTCCCGCGCCGCTGGTCACCCGACCCCAACCACCAGCGCTACTACGCGCAGTTCGACTCGGACATGGAGTTCTTCTGGAGCTACCAGGTCAACCAGATGTACCTCCGCTACTTCCTCTGGAACTTCGTTGGCAAGGCGTCTGACGAGCAGAACGCGCGGTGGATCTCGGGCCTCGTGCCCGGCGAGACGGACGACGTGCTCTACCGAAGTCCGTCGGAGCGGGCCACGCGGAATGCCTACTTCGGGCTGCCGCTCCTGCTCGGGCTGCTCGGCATGGCGTTTCACTTCAGCCGCGACTGGCGAAGAGCCCTCTCGGTGCTGGCGCTCTTCTTCATGACGGGCATCGGGATCATCCTCTACCTCAACCAGACGCCCTTCCAGCCCCGCGAACGCGACTATTCGTACGTGGCGTCGTTCTTCGCCTTCAGCCTGTGGTGCGGGATCGGCGTGATGGGCCTGATCGAGCTCGCGCTCGGTCGCCACGGGACTGCGCACAGCGACGAGGAAGCCCCCGACGTGGACGCCGCCGCGCCAGCCGACGCGGGCCGCCTGCGCATTGCGGGGCTCGTGGCTGCGGTCGCTTTCCTGGCCGTGCCCGCGCTGATGATCGTCACCAACTACGACGACCACGACCGCTCGGGCCGCTACATCGCGCCGGAGTTCGCGGCGAACATGCTCAACAGCACCGCGCCGAATGCGCTCATCTTCACCAACGGCGACAACGACACCTTCCCGCTGTGGTACGCCCAGGAGGTCGAGGGCATCCGCCAGGACGTGCGCGTGGTGAACCTGTCGCTCCTCAACACCCCGTGGTACATCAAGCAGTTGCGCGATCAGTGGAGCCACTCGTCCGCGCCGCTGCCGATCACGCTCACGGACCGCGAGATTGACGACATCGGCTTCCAGGAAATCCCGAAGGGGGCTACGCTGACGCTGCCCGTCGATGGCGCAGCGCTCTCGTCGGAGATGGTCGATGCGGCCGGGCTAGCGGGCGACTCGCTCGCGCCGGTGACGTGGGTCATCGAAGGACGCCCGCACCCGTTCACCGACGAGGCGGAGCTGCTGCAGATCTCGGACCGGATGACGCTCCACATCCTCCAGGAGAACGCCCGCAACGGCTGGGAGCGCCCGATCTACTTCGCGTCCACGATTGCGCGGGCGTCCGAGTTGGGACTCCAGCGCTACTTCCAGAACGAGGGCCTCGCCCGCCGCGTCGTGCCCATCGCGAGCGACACACCCGGCGGGCGCGTCGTGCCGGAGGTCGCGATGGAGCGGCTGGGGTCGTTCCAGTTCACCAACCTCGCCGACCCGGATGTCTACTACGACGAGAACATCCGGCAGATGGCCGACAACTACCGTGCGGTCTTCGCCACCATCGCGCAGGGACTGGCCCAGCAGGGCAACACCAGCGAGGCCCGCAGCCTCCTCGACCGCATTCGTGAGGAGGTCGACTATGACGTGATCCCGCCGGACTTCTTCTCGCTCTACACGCTCGCTACGGCCTATGAGGCACTCGGTGACCGCGAGCAGGTCGTCGAGGCGATGCAGGCGGGCGAGGACCTAGCCCTCCACCTCATCCTGGGCCGCTCCGACTCGGATATCCGAACGGGGATGCAGTACGCCCAGTTCATCCAGCAGACCTACGTCGCCAACGACGCCTTCGACGAGGTCGCCACGTTCTCGAACGAGATCGCGGACGCGCTGGAAGACGATAGCTTCCGCCTCAACGCCGACTCGCTCCGGCAGGCCGTCGAGCGCGCCCGCATCGCACCGCCCGCCCCCGACGCCGGACTCCCGAGCGACGCGGGGTGAGCCGGCTTCGCTGTGCTTCCGTGTTGCAGTGGGGCTGTGTTTCCTTGGAGTTGTGCCTACCCGATGGCGCGTGACGCGCAACGCCGGGAGCCAAAGACGGCTGCACGCTCGCAGCTTGGGAGCAAGGCGCGTGGAGGCTTCGTAGATTGACGCATTCTCGTCTAGACCGCTGCCTCCCCCGCTCCGCTCATGGCTTTCGCCTTCTCTGCTGCCGACTTCGACACGATTGCTGAGGCGCTCGGCGTGCCGGTCCAGCGCGACGGGACGCTGGTGCGCTACGAGCTCACGCACGCGGCGAGCGGGCGCACGCTGGCGCTGGAGATCACGCCGGAGGTCGGCCTCCCCGACAGCGGCGACGGCGTCCCGGCCACGCTCGCGCTCGTCTCGGTCTACGCGACCAACTCGTTCCTTCAGTTGCAAGGCTGCACGGGCTTCGTCGCCTCCGAGGAACTGGGCGAGGTCATCTTCTTCGCCAAGAGCGGCCCTGGCGACGGACGCGGCGCGACGAGCGGCCTCGTCGTGGAGCGCGAGGCCGGAAGCTCGCTCTACGCCAACGTCACTGACCGCCTCCTTTCGGCCGACTTCACGCAGCTCCCGCCCGAGGTGATGATGAGCGCCGTCGCGCTCTCCCTCAGCGAATCGCTGTTCGACGAGGAGAGCGGGTTTGGAAAGGGATAAGGTGTGATGTCGAGGGTACGGTGGTTCATGGCCCTGTGTCTCGCACTGGTGGTATCAGGTTCTTCGCGCGCACAAGAGGGGCCTCCAGCCGAGTGGCGGGCAGCCGCAGCGAACAACGAGTTCCGTAGCTGGGGTGGAGGCCTTGCCTGCCTGTCTGTTGACGACTTTGTCGACCGCCCCGCTCATCTCCCCGACTACCTTCATTGCCTCCACCTCGGCCCCTTCTCTATTGGGATGGATGCGACCCTCATTGAGGAATCATGGGGTGAGCCGTGGCAACAGGTCTCCCAAGGCGATAGCTCTGTCTCACTCGCTTATCTGTTCGATGCAGACGTAGAACCACCCCCATACATCGTTCTGACTGTGCGCCAAGATACCCTTGTGGCTATCCAACTCACAGGGACAGGTATGCACGAAGGCTACGACTTCTCATCGATCCGACTCGGCGATCCTGCCAGCGAAGTCCTCCGCGTGCTGGGCACGCCTACGGTAACCCGAGATGCCGCCGCCGTCAGCGACGAGTTTTGGGGATACGCCCCCTTCCCCATCTCATTCGAGTTGATCGACGACAAGGTGTACTCGATGCGCATCTCGTTGTATGCGGACCTTTGAGCAAGCGGTGCACATCACAGGTGCTCACGCGTCTCGCACCCTCGAAGGCGCTGCCGTCCTAGCGGCTGTTGGACGCGTGCTCACAGGTGAAGGCTTCGTCGCCCGCGACGTGAGCATCGTGCTCGCCGACCATGCGACGGTGCTGGACCTCAACCGTGCCTGGCTCGACCACGACTACACAACCGACGTGCTCTCGTTCAACCTCGATGAGGACGCGCTGGCGGAGGGGTTCGTGGAGGGCGAGGTGTACGTGGACCTCGACACGGCGGCGGAACGGGCGCCGGAGTTCGGCACCACCTTCGAGACGGAGGCGCTGCGCTACGTCGTCCACGGCGTGCTCCACCTCGTCGGCTACGACGATGCGACGCCGGAGCAGAAGGCCGCGATGCACGCACTGGAGGACCGCTACCTCGCCAGCGCTGGCGCGTGAGTGCGGGCCGCTTCGGCGTAGAGCGCGCCCATCGCCGCGACGTGGTCGGCCCACCGAAACTGAGACGCGGCGCGCTCGCTTCCAGCCGCGCCGAGACGTACCGCGAGGTCGTAGTCGCCCGCGAGCCGGTCCAGCGCGGCGGCCAGGGCTGCGTCGTCACCGGGCGGTACGAGCAGGCCCGTCTCGCCATCCACCACCGAGTCCAGGAAGCCACCCGACGCACCCGCCACGAATGCGCGGCCGTTGGCGGCGGCTTCGAGCGCGGTCAACCCGGCTGGCTCCGGCCAGAGCGACGGCCCGAGGACGGCGCGCGCCTGGGCTACGATCCCCGCTACGTCACCGGGCTCGACCCAGCCGTGGAACGTCACCCGGTCTGCTACACCGAGTTCGTCGGCCAGCGTCGGTAGCCTCCCGGAAAGCTCTCCGTCGCCGACCACGTCGAGATGGAGCGGCGCGGTGGTCTTCGCGAGGGCGCGGAGGAGCCAGTCGGCGCCCTTCACCTTGCTGAGCCGTCCCACGAACGCAAAACGCGGGAGGCCCTCGGCGGGCGGCGGCATCACCTCACGCGGTTCGGGTCCGGCGTGGAGGATGAGGCGCGTGCGGGCCTCGGGATAGCCGGTGCGCCGCAGCCACTCGACCTGGAACGTGCTGATGGCGTGCCAGAGGGCGCGGTGCCGGGCGTCGTAGTCGTGGCGCGTCTGCCCGAAAAGGCGACGGAGGTTGGCGCGTTTCAGCGAGCCGCAGCGCTGCGTGACGTGGCTGGCGAGGCAGGTGAGCCGGTTGTACGGCCGGTCGCAGGGCCGCCCGTCGCGGGCGAGAAATTTCTTGCCCGACGGGCAGTAGGACGTATGGACGTGCAGCGTGCGAATGCCCGGGACCGCGTCGTAGACCGCAGGCGGCACGGCGTAGTGCAGGTGCAGCACATCAAGGTCCTGCGCAGCATCAGCGAGCGCGGAGCCGTCGTCGGCGACGCTCGTCTCCTCTGCCCCGTCGATGCCCGGCGTGCCCGAGAGCAGGAGCATTCGGACGGCGTGCCCGGCCTCCACCTGTGTCGTAGCGAGGCGTCGGACGTAGTTCTCCAGCCCGCCCTTCGACCAATGCGCGACGTAGTGGCCGATCCGCATCAGGGGCTCGGCGTCGCCTCGCTGACCGTATCGAGCCGGTGCGTGGCCGCGAGGGGGTGCTGGTGGAGGTGGCGTAGCCGGTCCACGAGCGCGTCTACATCTCCGGTCGGAGCCACGTAGCCATTGACGCCCTCGACGACGTGCTGCTTCATGCCCGTGTCTGCGCTCACCACGACGGGCGCGCCGCAGGCGAGCGCCTCCATCGGCGCATATGCATGACCGTCCTCGAAGCTGGGGTGCACGCACACGTCTGCGCGCTGGAGGTGCGGGAGCGGATCGCCCGGGCGGACCTGGATGCGCGGGTCGCGAGCCACCGCCTCGTCGAGGTACTTCCGCATTCCGCGCGTCGCCGGTCCTCCCACAATCGTAAGCTCGGCCGCGTCAATGCCGAGGCGTTGGAAGGCTTCGACCAGCACGGGCACGCCTTTGAGCACGCTCGCGCTCCCAACGAAGACGAGACGGAAGACGCCGTCATCGGGGCGCGTGTCCGGGGGGACGTAGCGCGGCAGCGTCGTCATCGCGACGAGGCGCACCTGGGATTCGCGGAAGCCGCGTTCGAGGAACGTGTCCCGCGTGTAAGGAGAGGCTGCGATTACGACATCGGCCGTGTCATACTCCTTCAAGGTCTTGCGCCGCTGGAAGTCGCTTAGCCACGACTGGTCGAACGGGTACCGGGCGAGCGCCTCCGCGTGCCGCGCGCGCACGTTGTCCACATGCGAGTTGGCCGCCATCACCTCCAGCACCTCCGTACCCTGCGCCCGCGCTACGGCGAACGTCCGCAGCGCCTTGCCGACGAACCCCACTAGGCGTGTCGGGCCGTGCTCCAGACGCGCGGCTGCGGCGCGGTCGAAGCGCTCGTTGGCGACGTGGTCTTTGAGGGCGCGGCTAAAGCGCACCGGCGTAAACGTGTTGATCGTCCGCGTGTGCGCCAGAGCGATGGACTCGCCGGTGACGCCGTCGAGCGGGGCTGTCTCGGTAGCGAGGTAGTGTACCGACGCGCCTGCGTCCCGACCCTCGCGGATCATCTGGGCGAAGTGCTGGCTGAGCCCGCCGCGGCCCACGGGCGCGGTCGCACAGCTCACGATGACATCGGGGCGAGACATGGGGCTACCGGCTGTTTGGAATCGCATCGTAGCCCCACTCCGCCACCATGTCGCGGCCAATGAGGGTAGAGAACGCCGCTACCTCGGGCAAGAACTGCTGCTTCAGGTACGCGACGAGCGCCTCGTCGGGGCGCTCTGCGGTGCGAAGGACGGCCTTCTGGTAGGCGGCCTTGACCAGCCGCTTGCGCACGGGGGCGGGCACGACGGCCTGCGCCAGCCGCTTCACCGCGCCGAACGGACCGCGCCCGTGCTCCAACTGGTGCACGAGCCCCTGCGCTCGGCGCGACTTGACCACCTGGCCCCCGTTGTTGTGCTGCTCGAACGCTGGCGCAAAGTCGGGATCGACGCCGAGGTACTCGAAGACGCGGCGCACGGTGCCGGGATTGTCGCGGCGGAAATCCTCGTAGATCAGCACCAGCACCTGCTCCTTCGGGACATGCTGGTAGACGCGAGCGAGGTGCTCGGCGTACCTGACGCGCTCGCTGTAGAACAGGAACTCGGGGACGAGGCAGCCCTCGGGGATCTGCTCGCCGCGCCGGCGGGCCGCTTCCAGGGCAAGGGCTCGCTCGAAATCCTGCTCGGACTCGCCCTCTTTGATGGGGTTCTTGAGCAACTGCACGTGATACGAGCGCAGAAAGCTCACCGGCTCGCGGAAAATGGCGATCAGCCGCGCGTCCGGGTCGAATGCGGCGATGTTCGCGATAGCCTCCTCGGAGTAGAGGTAGCATGCGCTCGCCTCGCCGCACCGTTGGCCGGGCTGGGCTTCCTCGAACATCGCGAGGTAGTCCGCTTCCGGGCGTGGGTGGAAGAGGCCCGTCGGATCAGGGTCGCGGCAGAAGTCGGTGGCGAAGAAGTTGGGCTCCTCCGGGCGGCACACGAAGAGGTCTGGGTGCTGCTCCAGGAAGCGACTCATCGCCGTGGTGCCGCTCTTCGAGTTGCCGACGATGAAGAACGACGGACGTGCGACGGGTACCTCGCGATTGGTGGCTGCGCCAGACAGGGTGGCCGCGGACATGCTAGGCCTCCACGAGATCGAACTTCGCAGGGGGCGGCATAGCAGGCCGAGGCTCGTCGCCGTACCACAGCTTCACGAGGTCGCGGTCAACGAGTTCGGCCAGGCGCTCCACGTCGTCGCGGAAGTGGGCCTTCAGCCAGGCGCGCGTCTCCGCGCTCATTTTCGGCTGCTTCTTGTGCGTGACGTTCTTGCGCAGCACCTTCATGAAGACCTTCTTGCGCAGCGAACGCGGCGTGACAGCCTTGATGACGGCCCGCAGCGCCGGGAGCGAGTCGTGCTTCAGCATCAGCCGGTGGAGCGTGTAGCTCTTGATGTCGCGGCTGCTGTTGACCACCTCGAACGACGCCTTGAACGCCGTATCCCGGACGCCGATGTGTTCGAGCGTCTCGCGGTACACCTTCGCGACATCGGTCTTGATGTCGTCGAGCAGGACGATCTTGATCTGCTCGCGCGGGAAGACGTCGAGGTAGCGCTGCACCTGCTCTGAGTACTTCGCGACCTCTGTGTGGAAGATTCGGCGCGCCCGCACCCCGCGCTCCGCGTCGAGGTCGCGCATCGCCGAAAACTCGGCCTTGCGCTCGTCCTGGTTGGCCAGCGCCTCCTCGAACGTGAGTGGCTTCACCGCGCCGACGCCGTTCTCGTAGAGCACGCCGTTGGGCACGAGGTCGCGCACCCACATGAACATGTTGTAGAGCGAGTACATCATGCTCGACGGCTCGCGCAGCATGATCACGATCCGCGCGTCGGGGTTGTGCGCGTAAATCTCTTCGGCGGCTTTCGTGGAGTAGAGGTACCACACCGACGCCTCGCCCACGAGTTGGCCGGGCTGCGCTCCGCTGAGCTTGCCCATGTACCAGTCGAGGTTGCGCCGGCCGCCGCGGTAGAACTCGGGGCGGAGGTCGCTGCCGAAGTAGTGCGGCTCCTTGAACGGCACGTGCAGTTCAGGGTGCTCGCTGAGGTACTCGAAGAGCGCGGTCGTGCCGCATTTCGGAGCACCGACGATGAGGAAATCCGGGATCGGCATGGGTCGGATCGGAGGGATGAAGCCGAGCGGCGGTGGATCAGGCGTCGTGGGGCGGGGCGATCAGCCGCCCCGGTCGAAGATGTTGAGAAACAGCAGCGTCAGCGCGGCCACAGACGTGGTGACGGAGAGCACATCGCGCCAGTAGAGGCGCGCACGGACGCGCACCTGCACCGAGACGATGTCGTCTTCGAGCATGTCAGGCGGCACCATCGTGCCCCGCTCCACGTCGGCGAGTTGGGCCTCGAAGATGAGGTCGCGCCCGCTGGCGCCATCGCGCGAGACGCGGACGATAGCCTCCTGCGTACGGCCCTCCTCGTCAGTCCCAATGACGGGGCCACCCGCGAGTGAGAGCACGTCGAGCAGTTCCATCGTGCGCGGGACGCGGTAGCGGCCGGGCTGGCGGATGGCTCCCCACAGGTCGACCTCCATGGCAGGGATACCGGGCGGGACGTAGCTGAAGACAGCCGCGAGGCCGGTGCCGCCGTCGATACCGGGGGTGCCGGACTGGGCGTGAGCAGCGGGCAGCGTCGCGAGGGCGACGCATAGGAGAACCAGGACGCGCGCAGGCGCGAGGAAACGTGGCATCAGGGGTGCGGTCAGATGCGAGGGGAGCAAAAACGGCGGGCGAGAGCGGCCTCTCGCCCGCCGCGGGGAATCGAGCGGGGCGAGGCTCAGGAACGTTCGGCTTCTTCCAGGGCAGGCAGCGACGTCTTCGCGCCGTCTCCGCTGACGCCGCCTTGGAGCTTCATGAAGTCAGCGAAGTCCGCCGAGCGTCCGCCGTAGCTGTCGCCGTACTTGTAGCCATAGCCGTAGCCGTAGCCGTACGCTTCGCCGCTGTCCTTGAGACGGTTGAGGACGGCCCCGATCACCGGGGCGCCTGCCTCGCCGGTCGTCTGGAGGAGTTCGCGGGCGCGCTGGAGCGAGCGCCAGCTCGTCTCCTCGGCGCGGGCCACGAGCAGCGCCGCGTCGCAGTAGGTCGCCAGCAGCACCGCGTCCGTCACGGCGAGGATCGGCGACGTGTCGAGGATGACGGCGTCGAACTCCTCGCGGGCGGCGTCGAGCAGCTGCTCCATCTTCTGCGAGCCGAGCAGCTCGGCTGGGTCAGGCACGACCTGGCCCGCAGGGAGCACGTAGAGGTTGTCGAGGTGGTTGTCGAACCGGCCCCAGTCGATGTGGAGCGGGCGGCGGTAGTTCTCCCAGTCGATGGGCGTGTCCTGGAAGAGCAGCTCGGCGAGGCCACGGTCGCGGTTGACGCCGAGGAGACGGTGGCCCGTCGGGCGGCGCAGGTCGGCATCGATGTAGAGCGTGCGCTTGCCTGCCTGCGCGAGCGCGATGGCGAGGTTGACAGCCGTGGTACTCTTGCCCTCGCCCGGCCCCGCGCTTGACACCATGATGGCCTGGAGCTTCGAGTCGGGGAGGCTGTACTGGACGCTCGTGCGCAAGTGGCGGAATGCCTCGGTGACCGACGACAGCGGGTGCATCGCCGCGACCACCAGCGTGGACACCTCGCGCCCTTCGACGCTGACGAACTCCTGACCGCTGAAGTGCTTCTTGACGAGGCCGCGCAGGTCGGGGACCGTGCCGAGGAGGCTGAACCCGTGGTTCTTCACGTCCTCCGGCACGCGGATACGGTGGTCGGTCGCGTGGCGCAGCAGGGCGAGGCCGAACGCCAGCACGAGCCCGAGCATCGCGCCGAGGAGCAGGTTCTGCGGGATGTTGGGCGACATGGGCGCCTGCGGCGTGAGCGCCCGGCGCAGGATCTCGACGTAGCTGACTTCCGACTCCGCCTGCGTGACGGCGTCGTTGAACTTCTCCTGGAGGATCAGGAACGACTCCGTCGCCACGTTGAGGTCGCGCTCGTAGCTGGCCAGCGTAGCCTGCTGGCCCGGCAGCTCGGCGAGGCGGCGGTCGTTGCGAGTCAGCTGCGCGCGCAGGGCGACCTGCTGGAGTTGCAAGCGCTCGATGTCGAGTTCGAGCCCGATGGCCTCCTGCTTTTTCAGGGCCAGCCCGGCCAGCGCGTCTCCATCGACGGAGACGCCGGCGAGGGCGAGGTTCTCCGCAACGAGTTGCTCACTCAGGTCCCGGATCTGAAGCCGGGCCTGGTCGATCTGACGCTGCAGCTGGACGACCTCCGGCACGCTCTCCGGGCTCTCGCGCAGCGAGGGGTTGTTGGCGTAGTACGAACTCAGCGTCGTCTCGTAGCCGGTGATCTTGTCCTTGAGCGCGTCGATCTCGCGCTGGGTGCCTGAGGCGGTGGCGCGTACGAGCGAGGGCTCCACGCTAGCCAGCTGGCTGTTGATCGCGCCGAGCTGGATGCGCGCCATCTGCGCGTCCACGTCGGCGTCACTCACGGCCACGCTCAGTTCCGTCGAGCGCTGGATCGCGGTCTCCGCCTCCGTGTCGAGGACGACGATGTCGTTGTTCTCCTTGAAGTCGCGGATGCGCGCGTCGAGGGCGCGGAGGTCAGCGCGCTTGCGGTTGACCTGCTCGCGGAGGAACTCGCTCGCGGCGATGCGACCGGCTGCCGACTTCTCACGCGCGTAGGTGCGGTACTCCTCGGCGTAGAACTGCGCCAGGTCGCGCGCCACGCGGCGGTTGTGGCTCTTGGACACGATCCGGATCATGTCCACCTGCGGGTTGAGCGGCGTGATGTTCACGAAGCCGAGCTGCTGCATCCCGATGGCGACGGCCTGGTTGACATCCGTCTCGGGGTTGCGCATCATCAGTTCGAGGCGCTCGATCATGTCCTCATCCTTGATGAGCTCCTCGGGGTCGTAGCGCTCGAGCAGCCGCTCCGCGACTCGCTCGCCGATGCCGAGCGACTGGCGTAGCGTCTCGATCTCGTTGGCGAGCGTCCGCGTCTCGCGGAGCCCGAGGATGTTGGCCGTCGGCGTGCTGCCGGTGCGCTGCGTGTCGATGGCGACGACGGCGCTGGCCTGGTAGATCGGCGTCTGGAGGAACGTCCAGACCGCCACCGCGCCAAAGGTCACGATGGCGGCAAACAGCATCACGAGCCAGTTGCGCTTGAGCATCTGCCCAAAGGCGGCAGCGCTGAACGTCGTCGCGGTCGTGGACGCGGCGGTGGCAGCCGTGGTCTTTTTGGACGGGGTAGACATACAGGGAGGGGGTTCGCGAGAGGGCGAGTGGACAGCCGGCCTCACGCAGAACGCGGCGGCGGCTCTCAGTCGTGCGACGTCTTCGGTCGCGCGGGCTTCTCAGTCGGGCAGGCTTGGGCGTCGGCCTAGCGGGCACCCTTGCGGGAAAGCACGGTTGGCACGGTACGGGCGAGCAGGTACAAATCCAGTGCCATGGACCAGTTGCGCACGTAATGAACGTCGAGATCGCACCGACTGCCGAACGAGAACTCGTTGCGACCGAGGACCTGCCAGAGGCCGGTGATGCCGGGCAAAGTACGGAGGATCATGCGCTCCTTCCCGGTCATGTCGGAGAGTTCATCGGGCATGTAGGGGCGCGGGCCGACGAGGCTCATCTCGCCACGCAGCACGTTGAAGAGCTGCGGCAGCTCGTCCAGGCTGAGCTTGCGGAGCCAGTGGCCCACCTTCGTCACGCGCGGGTCGTTGGTGAGCTTCTTGAACTCGGCGTACTCCGCCGCAGCCTCGGGGTCGCGGGCCAGCACTTCCTGCAGCCGCTCGTGCGCCCCAACGTACATGCTGCGGAACTTGAGGCAGCGGAAGAGTTCGCCGTCGCGGCCTATGCGCTGCTGCGCGTAGAAGATGGGCCCCTTGGAGTCGAGCTTGACGAGGAGACCGATCAGCGCGAGCACGGGCCCGAGCACGATCACCCCGAGGAGGGCGAGCACGAAGTCGATGGTGCGCTTGACGCGCTGGTGCATCGGGTTGAGGAGGTGGTCACGGATCTCGAAGGCGAGCACGCCGCTGAAGTCGCGGGCGGTGGCCGAGAGGCTGGCAAACCCGAAGAGGTCGGGCACGACGAGCACGCGGGCGAACCCTTGGGCGTGCTCTTCCATCAGCGCGACGAGCTTGGAGCGATCGGCCGTGGGCATCGCCACGATAGCGTAGGGGACGCGCAGGCGACGGGCGTACGTAGAGGCACGCGAGAGACGCCCGACGACGGGCACGCCGCCGATCTCAGACGGGGCCCGCTTGGTGTCGGTGAAGACGGCCACGGGACGCAGGCCGAGTTCGGGACGCCCCTGCAGGATGCGCACGATCCCTTGGCCAGTGCGCCCAGCTCCGAAGACGACGACCGCGCAGCTCCACCACGGCTTCGAGCCGAAGAAGTAGCGCGCCAGCGCCCGGGCGAACGGGACGGCGGGGACGGCCAGCACCCACGCCAGCGCGAGCGTCGCCACCATCGGCGACACCTTGCCGAGCACCGAGACGAGCACCGTCGCCACGATCAGCGAGGCCAGCGTCGAGGCAATCGTGAGGCTGCGCACCTCCTTGACGGGCGGCAGTGGGAACGTGGCGTAGCAGCCGAAGGCCGCGAACATGACCAGCGCCATGCCGAGCAGCGCGCCTGCCACGCGGAGGTTCTCCTGCGCGGCCCCGATGGCCTCCATGAAGACCATCGCGGTGCCGATGCAGAGCGCGAGCGTGACCGCATCGAAGAGCAGCAGCACGAGCGTCCGCGCCCAGGGGCGGACGGGGCCGCGGAGCGAGCGCATCTTGGCCAGCGTCTTCGCCGACGACTGCGCGTACGCGGGCGAGTCGGGGTGGAGCAGTTCGAGGACCGGGGTCATGAGACCTGAGAGAGCGGGGTGAGGGCGTCGGAGGGGGTACGCGCGGCGGTGGCATACGGCGCGTGGGCGCGGAGGGCCTCCTCGGCGTCGCCGTGGCGCTGGAAGGCGTCCCAGGCAGCGTCGAGCAGGTCCCCGAGGCGCGCGCGGAAGCGTTCGGCAGCGAACGTCTCCGCGTGAGCGCGGATCGCGTCGGGGTCGAAGCGGTCGGCGCTCTTCTCAAAACGAGAAACGGCGGCGGCGATCGCGTCGGGGGTCTGAAAGTCAAAGAAGGTGCCAGTCTCGTTTTCGCGCACGGTCTCGAGGGCACCCCCTCGGCCGTAGGCGATCACGGGCGTCCCGCAGGCCTGCGCCTCGACCGGCGCGATGCCGAAGTCCTCAAGCGCGGCGAAGACGAAGGCGCGGGCGCGGCGCAGCGTGGCCTCGAGCACCTCCTGTGGCTGGTGCCCCAGCAGGTCCACGTTGGGCGTCGCGATGGCGCGCAGCCGTTCCATCTCAGGGCCGTCGCCGACCACCACGAGCCGTTTGTCCGGCATCTGCGCGAAGGCCTCCACGATGACGCGGATCTTCTTGTAGGGCACGAGGCGCGAGACGGTGCAGTAGTAGTCGTCCCGGTCGTAGCCCACCGCGAAGCGCTCGACGTTCACCGGCGGGTGCACCACAGCGGCCGGGCGGCGGTAGAGCTTGCGGATCCGCGAGGCGACGTAATGCGAGTTGGCGACGTAGAGGTCGGGCCGGTTGGCCGTGCTCGCATCGAACGTCCGCATGTAGTGCAGAATGAGCCGGGCAAGTTTGCCTTTGAGACTGCGTTCGAGTCCCCCCTCACGGAGGTACTGGAACTGGAGGTCCCACGCGTACCGGATCGGGCTGTGGACGTAGCTGACGTGCAGCTGATCCGCGAAGGTGAGCGCGCCCTTGGCCACGACGTAGCTCGACGAGAGCACGAGGTCGTAGGCGGTGAGGTCGAACTGCTCGATGGCGAGCGGCGTCAACGGGAGGTAGTTCCGGTAGGCCTTGCGCGCGAACGGCAGCCGCTGGATGAACGACGTGCTGACCTCGCGCCCCCCTAGGAATCCCCGCTGGTCGTCCGGCAGAAACTCGATGAGGCTGTAGAGGTCCGCCTCGGGGAGCACAGCGATCATCTGCTCCAGGACCCGCTCGGCCCCAGCGTAGACGGGAAGCCAGTCGTGCACCACGGCGGTGCGACGCGGGAGCGGAGATGCGAGGTCAGCAGGAGCTACCATAGCCAGGGGCCGGAGCCGTGCTCGGAAGATGGGAGGGACAGTCTCGCCCTGCGGCCGTGCAACCGCGGCTCCAACCCGCTTTAGACAGCCCCGATGTAACGAAATCGTTACACCCAACTGGACTGAGAGGCGGGTTAGCGCGAGGCCGTCCCAGCACGTCTGCGCTCCCCTCCAAGACGAGTGTATGGACGGCGCGAACTCGTCTAAAACGCAGCGTATGCGAGTATAGCTTTGGTCGCTGCCCAAGTCAACCGAACGTGCCCGCAGGAGCCCCCTCCTCCCGATCTCCATACAACGGGCTGGCAGCTCTCGGCTGGCGGCTCGTGGAGCCCCGCCTACTTCAGCCCGCCTCCCGAGGCCGGACGTACCACGCCATGGGCAGGTGCTCATTCGCTCTGCGACCCCTCACCTCAGCGGGCCCGGCCCTCACTCCCCCGCTTGACACGCCTGGACGGCGGTCAAGCTGTCCCCCTCGAGCGCGAGGGGGACAGTCCGAGGAGCGGAGTTCGGCAGAACGGAGGCGACGTCGGCAGAACGGAGGCGACGCAGGACAGGGGGTGCCAAGCCGAGCCACATCCCGCAAACCCGCAGCACAGGTGCGTATCACACCAAGTCCGCCTGCTGCGTTGCGACGTGCGAAGCCAAAAGCCGATAGCTGACAGCCAACAGCACCAAATTCGGCCTCCGCATTCCGGATTGATCGCAACGATGCTCCCGGATTTGGTATCACCCCGGCCTCCCGTCGCACCGGTGCCTAGCACCCCAAAAGAGATGCGGGTGCTGCGTCAGGTCCGGGTGCGCCGGTACAGCCTATGCATCCGAGCGCCGACGGCTGAGAGCCACCAGCCGGACGCACCGTCAGTCCGCGCGCTGCTGGTGGAGGCGCCGGGCGGCATAGCCTGCCCCTGCAAGCGCGAGCAAGCCAAGACCGCCATCAATGGGGACAGGCGCGGGGCCCGCAGGAGCCGGAGCCCCGGGTATTTGTGGCCCAGCATTGAGTGGCTCGGGATCTGGAACTGGGACGTACGGCTGCGGCGCGGCCCAGTCAGGCAGCGACTGCGCTCCGGCGACGGGCACAGTAACGAGGGCAAGCAAACAAGCAAGGCGGAGGGAACGCATGAGTCGAGGCGTCGAGGGCGGGCAGAGTTGGGGCTCCTGCATCGGCACGTTTTCGGCCTGGTGGGTTTCGAGGCGTCGTACCTGGGACCGGATGACCGTCCGGTAGCAGCAGGGGCCGCCACAATCGCAGAAACCATGCCCACCTTGCTCCTTCCTTCGCGGAATAGCCTCAACGCACGCAGGGCGCGCCGCCGTAGCCGCGCGCCCCGCTCAGAGCGTTGATGAAAGAGCAAGCCTACTCGGCTGGCTGATGCCGCAGCTTGCGTGCCGCGTAGCCAGCACCTACCAGTGCCAGCAGCCCTAGGCCTCCATCAATGGGAACCTGCGTGGGAGGCCCAGGCAGGGTTGGGCCAGCTTCGAGCGGTGCAGGAGCTTCGGGTACAGAGCTCGGTGCCGCCTGAGGCGCGGCCCACTCGGGCAGAGATTGACCGAAGGCTGTGGGCGCAGCCCACAGGAAGAGCGAGAAAAGGATGCAGCGGTAGATCATGGCTGGGTATCTGGGCTGAAAATCGAGTGTGTGCGAGGGGATGCGGCTAGCGTGTGTGCATGACGGTGCTCGTCAGTACTTGGTTACCCACTTCGAGGCGAACCAGATACAGACCGCTCGGCAGACGAGCCGCATCGAAGGTAGCGGTATGGGAGCCCGCCGCGAGGGTTCCCTCCTGCAGCAATGCGACCTCCCGGCCGAGCACATCGTACACCGCCAGGCGGGTCTGTTCACTCCGACCCAGGGTGTAGTCGATCTGCGCCTGACCTGCAAACGGGTTCGGGTACACGCCTGCGAGGATCGCAGCCTGCGGAGTGCTGTCGTCCTCCGCTGCCGTCGCGTTGGCTTCCACGACGAGTTCGAACCGGGTGTCGGTTGCCTCGCTACGCTGTACCGAGCGACCTGCGGTCTCGGGCAGCAAGCCCACCTGCTCGTTGGCGGACGCGACACCCGGAGTGACGCCCGCCTCGAACGTGTACGACGTAGCTGTCCTCAGGTCAACCTCGGCACCGGTTTCGAGATCACGCAGCGTGAAGGACCAGGTCTCTGGCACGTTCTCCCACGTGGGCCAGGTGAGTTCGAACTGTCCTTCGATGGACGTGACCAGTTGGAGCGGCACGGAATAGGCTCCAGGCTCGCGCGGCACCGAGTACGAAGTCTGAAGCTTGTCCCCATTCTCATACGCTCCCACAAACCCGATCAGACCGTACGTGCCAGTCAATGGGTAGAGCTTCGAGGAGTCAAACACGTCGAATGCGAAGGTGGCGTCTTCAGCGATGCGGAAGAACGCAGCCACGTCGGTCGTGGTGCGCCCCTCAAACGCTCCAGACCCTGTGCCTGCGAGTTGAAAACCAACACTGCCGAGGTCGCTTGCGCCCTGGCGACCGTAGAAGGTCCCGTCCGTAGTCTGGGCAGTAGTTGGGATCGTGAAGGTGATCGGGCCCGCCGGTGTGCCACTCAGCTGAACAAAGACGCCCTGCCAAACCTGGGCGTTATCGCCAGCCGACCGCGACAATACTTGGTAGTTGGAGATCGCCGGATCGTATACCTGCACGTCGTTGTTGATCCCCGGTGTCGGGTCGCTACTGACCGAGATATCAGCCACCTCAATGGGTTGGTCAAAAGGGTTGCCTAGCAGGTAAAAGTTGTCTGGGGGCGTGAAATCTGCCAAGGCGTAGTCTACCGTCACATCACTTACCGGTTCGGCTCCAGGGGCCGTAAGCAAGCTTGGCAACGCCACACTGTTGCTCGTACCTGTTGGGTCCGTCGGGTCTAGATCATTGTCGAAGAAGTACCAGATAAAGCCCTCTCCGGACGGAAGAGCCGTCCCGTCAGCAACATTTCCGGTCGCCCAAGCGGCTCCACTCCAATCACGAGCGACGTAGATATTCTGGTCTTCGGTGGGATACTGACCCGTCACACCCTGAACCAGGTTCTGACTAGAGAGATTGGACACTACGGCAGTTGAGGGAACCGCGAGCATGCGCCAGCCAGCGCCGTCTCCGAGAGTCTGCGCAGATGACGGGCTGGACACATAGGTTCGACCACTCGTGAAGGTGATCGTCCCGTTGGATTCGGGATTACCAGGCCCCACGCCATCCCCTACAGCCTCATCAGAACGGAAGGCAGTTCCGCTGATGTACGTCGCCACGAAGTCAATCGTGTTGGTGGTGTTCGCAGTGAGGCCGATCTCGCTAAAGTCGAAGTCGATGGTGAACGTGGCCGCACTTGGATTACCGGTCGGGTCCAGGTTAGCCGAAGTAATAAAGTTGTGCGACCCACTCTCCACGAGTTCGAAGACACCAGAGAATGCGGACTCAATCGTAACTGCGTAGTCCGCCGTGAACCCCGTGGGGAAGTTGACCAAGGTTCGGTTCGGGCCATCTGTGCCCGAAATGGCCCGCCTACCTCCATCGGCTGCATCCGTGAAGTTGGCCGTGGATGCAAAGCCGCCAGTGACAACGTCTAGGTAGACGACGACGACGTTGTCAAGGTTGTCACTTCCACGATTGAGTGTCAGCGTTACCGTGGTCCCATCGTCGCGAATGTCGAAGCTTCCAGTTCCCAGCGTCCCACCAAACCCGGTGTTTCCATTAGCTGGATAGTTCACCTGCGCAAGCGCGACAGACGGGATGAGAAAGGCAAGGAGTATCAGTGTGCGCATGCGTGCAGTTGATGTGATCGAGGGAGACAAGCGCAAGCATGAGGCGGGCTCTCACCTTGCAAACCGATCTTAAACCTAAAGCGGTCCCGCGCGACACGCAAGCCCTTTCACAATCTTGTCTTAATCTGGGACATCACCTGTATTCAAGGCGCGGCCTGGATCGGAGGCTGCACCGCTGTGGTTAGCGGCACGTGGACGCTCCACCGCGTCCCGGTACTGCTGCGCACCTCGACGGCCGCACGCAGGAATCCCGCCAGCGACCGGACGAATGTGAGCCCTTCCCCGCCGGAGCGCTCTAGGCTGAACCCGGCCGGGAGCCCGCGCCCGTCGTCGGCGATGGTCAGCGTCACGTGCGCCGCGTCCCGACGCACCCGTACATCGATGCGCCCGCTGCGCCGCCCGACGAAGGCATGCTCGACGGCGTTGGTGAGCAACTCGTAGGCGATGAGGCCAAGCGGCGCGGCGTGGCGCACCCGCACCGCCACCGGCGCCTCGACGGCAATCTCGATGCCGGTGGCGAGGCTGCCGCGCCGCAGCAGCACGTAGTCCCGCAGCGCCTCGCCGAAACCCTGCATGTCCACCTCGACGCCCTGCCGGAGGACGCGGTGGCGGAGCATGCGCAGCACCTCGGCGCGGCCCTGCACGCGGCCCCGGTCCACCACCGCGATGCCGTCGCCGGAGAACGTGCCGAGTTGCTGGTCGAGCAGCAGCGCCGCGAGGGCGAGGCCCGTCTCCTCGGTCTCGGCGAGGCCCTCTCGCGATGACCCCTGCTGGCGCGCGGAGAAGCCCTCGGGGGCCATGGCGGCAGCAGCGGCGATCCGCTGGCGCTCAGCCGCGTCCAGCGTCACGGACGCACGTGTGGGCGTGTCGGGGGAGCCAGCCTCTTCGTTGCGGGAGGACACGCCGGGAGTGCTAGGGACGACCGCCACGTCTTCCAGCGGCGGCTCGGCCTCGAAGGCCGCCTCAGCCGCAAGGACGGGCTCTGCATCGGCGGAAGTGAGGGTGTGCGGGCCGTCGCTGTCGGACGATGCTGCACGCGGCACGGTGCCGGGTAGACGTGCGCCAGGAGGCGTCGGGTCTGATGGCGCCACCACCGTGAGCGGTGAGAGGTCTGCCTGCGCTCCAGGCGAGGACGGCGGCGGGCTCTCCGACGCCGCAGGCTCCTGAATGGGGGGCAAGCCACGCGCCCGTCGCTCCCGCGCGCGTGCGCGCTGACGGCGACGCACCTCGACGTGCTGGCGCTGCCGACGCCACACGCCGCTCCCCCACACTAGGAGCGCGATCCCGACCGCGCCCAGCGTGAGCGCGCCGACGCCGAGGGCCGCCTGCCGACGCCACCGAAGTTGCTCGGCCGCGATGAAGTCGCGTACCCGCTCGTCGGTGCGGGTGCGCTCGGCCTCACGGAGCGCTAGCGCATCGAGCAGGCTCTGCTCCAGGTCGGTGCGCTGCGCGGCGATGCGGTCTTCGAGTTGGGCCGCCTGAAGGGCCTCGGCGTCGTTCAGCGTCTCGTAGGCGGTGGCATAGTCGCCCTGCTGCGCCGCGAGGGCGGCGACGAGCCGGAGCCCCTCGGCCTGCTCGGGCCGCAGCCCCGCGCGCTCGGCCAGCCGCACACTAGCGAGGGCGGCCGTACGGGCCTGCTCGCTGCGCTCGGCCAGGAGGTAGGCGCGGCTCTGGGCACGCAGCATCGCCGCCTGGGCGACGGGCTCGTCCGCCTCCTCGTAGAACTGCGCCGCAGCCCCGAAGTGGACGGCGGCCCCGTCGTAGCGCTCCAGGCTGCGCAGGGCCTCGCCGAGGTCGCGGTAGGCCCGCGCCTGCGTCAGCGTCTCGCCGCTCTGGTCGGCGAAGAGTTGGGCGCGCTCGGCCGCGGTGAGCGCTTCGGCATAGGCTCCCCGAGCCCGGTGGACCTGGCCGAGCAGCACCAGCGCCTCGGACGCCGCCACGCGATCCCCTCCCGCCAGCAGCGCTGGCAGTAGCGCATCGGCCCGGTCGAGCGCCGCGTCCGGGTTCCCCTCGGCACCCAGCGTTGCAGGTGATGTCTGTGGACTGAGCAGGGCGCGCACCTCCGCGAAGCCGCTCGTGTCGGCCACCGCGCGCTGCGCCAACGCCGGAGCGTGCGCCATCCCCAGGCCGAGCGCCACAGCCACCATCGCTCGGGCGAGCAGCCCGACCCGGACGCGCAGCCCGGCTCCAGGGCATGCCTCAGCGCGGCACCGCACGCCAGCGGGAAGACGAGAGACGGTCACGGAGGGACGCCGGAACTAGGGTGAAGGGCGGAAAGGTGAGAAGCCACGAGCGGCCTCTGCGTTCCGAAGCCCCGGAATCTACCCGACCTAGGCCCAGTATGTCCAGGCTTACTCCCGCGCTGCTGCTGCGGACTTGGTCCTACCTAGCACGTGCGTCCGCTCGAGCATCCAGCCTTCCGTTGCCGCTAAGCCTGTCCGAAAGGGCCGCCGGAGGCGAGGTAGTGGAGCAGCTTGCGCTTCGCGACGGGCATCAGCGTCGCCTCGGTGGGCACGTCGAGGTCGGCGCGGATGCAGTAGGTGGCTGGGTTGGGCAGGTCGCGGTGGTGCTGGGCGAGGGCGTGCTTGCAGGCCCCCGGCTCGGTGGCGGCGGCGGGCAGCGGGACCTCGCTGGTGCGGAGGCTGCGGTAGCGCTCGCACCCCGCGTCCGCGTCGGTGCCCACGAGGACGCTCACGGTGTAGCGCACGGCGCGGTAGCCGTCGGTCGTCGGCACGAGGAGGTAGCCCTCGTCCTGGTAGGTCGGCACCACGCCCACGGCCTCGATGGCGGTGTGCTGCTCCACAAACTCGTAGATCGCCTGCCCCTCCTCGATGGCGGTGGTGAGGCGCGGCAGTGTCCAGTCCACGAGGTCGTCCATCGGGAGCACGGGCGGCAGGTCAGGACGCTCGTAGACGACCTCCTGCTTCTCCCAGTCGATGCGCTGGATGCGACCCGGCTGGGCGTTGCGCAGCGCCTCGGCTTGGCCGCGCAGGTCGAGCAGCGCCCGACGCAGACGGATGAGGTCGGCCAGGTGCGGGTAGACGCGCGTCTGGTCGAACGCCTGGCGGGCGCGCTGCAGGCCTGCGAGCAGGCGGTACTGCACCAGCTCGGCGTCGTCGGAGGCGAAGAGGTCGAGGGTGAGGCGGGTGGAGGTGGTGGACATGGCAGGCGTGGGCTGCAGTGTCGAGGTCGAAATCCAGGGCGGAGGAATCGCCCGGGCAGACCTTGAGTACGGGTCGCTTCCTCACAAACGCAAACCGCTTGCCATTTTGTACTAAACTTCTAAGCATTAATAGGATTGAGCACTCATTTTGTTCGAGTGCTAGCAGACCTCCCTAGCGACTGCTGCCCTGCCCCGAGTTCCCCCGCCCCAAGCTGCCCCGCCCTGCACTACCAAGCTTCGCCGACGAAGACCCACCCGGCCCAGTGCAGCGGTGCCACGTAGCCCTCGGCCCGGACAGCGCGCTGCGCTGCTCGGAGTGCTGCGGCGGGTTCGAGCCCCTGTTCCCAGAGGCCTTCGTAGAAACGCTCCATCAGCAGCGCCGTCGAGGCATCCGGGACGGCCCAGAGGCTCATCAGCAGCCCGCGCGCTCCGGCTGCGAGCAGGCTTGCCTGCAAGCCGAGCACCCCCTGCCCGACAACTTCGCTGCCGCGCCCTGTCTCGCAGGCAGAGAGCACCACCAAGTCGGCGCTGCTCAGGTCGAGGCCGACCAGTTCCTCAGCCGTCAGACGTCCAGCTGGCCCGGCGTTGGCGTTCGCGAAGGCCAGCCCGGATTCCACGAGCGGACTGCGCGCCAGACCACGCGGCTCGCTTTGCTCTGGCGTCGCATCTCCCAGCGTACCACTGCGCGACGGCGAGGTCATCTCCAAGGCCGGGTCGGTGGCCTCGAAGAAGCCGTGCGTGGCAAGATGCACGTAGCGGGTGCCGGGGAGCGTCGCACGAACAGCTGCGGCGGTCGGCTTTGCGCCCGTGAGCACCGTCGCGTTGAGGCCAGTTCGCGCGGCGATGGTGGCCAGCGCTTCTACCTCCGCCTCGGTTCCTGGTAGCGGCGCGAACGGGAGCGCCTCCCCGGCGGCATTCGTCCCGAAGGCGACCCCGCCTGCGAGCAGCAGGCCGTCCGCATCGGTCCTGTCGGTCTGCCGAAGTCGCACGAGCGCACGCGGCGAGGCAACGACGCTCACGAGCAAGCTCGGTATCCCCGAGCCAGCATCAGCGTCCTCTTCGGCGAGCAGCGCAAACGGCACGCGCGAAAGCATAGCGTCCGGGCTGATCCACACGCGCTCCGTACCCTCGGGCAGGGCCGTGGCGATGCGCCACCAGAGGCGTCGCACTAGGGTCCCGACCTCGTCTGTGGCGGCGTCTCCGGCTGAGGCCGCCGCGTGCCAGGCAGCTACGTCGCGGTCTGTGAGGGACGCGGCACCGAAGCTGATCAAGTGCGGCTCAGACGCACCGGCTCCGATGACGACGGCCCCGTAGTAGTCGCCTTGGTGGCCTTCGCCATCGAGGTGGCTGTAGCGGTAGAGGTCCACCAGCGCCTCGCCAGGCGCGAGCACCTCGGTGAGCGCGGGGGCGTCTCGGTGGCGAAGCGGATCGGTTTGCGCCTCCCAGGGCAGCGCACGCGCGAGTCGGCGTTCGAGGGCCTCCTTCGTGGCGGTGAGGTCGGCGTGGCGTGCTCGCCTGTCTTCGAGGGGTCCCGTCTCGGCCTCCTGGCCCCACGCTGCGAGACCAGCTCGGACGTTGACTAGCGCCGCCACGTCGTCGGCGTATTGCGGGTCGTCGGCAAGCGCCGCGATGGCCGTTTCCCGCCGGAGACCGTGGAGGAGCAGCCCCTTCCAGCGCGCCACGAGCGGATAGATCTCGGCCAGAAGCGCAGGGCGGTCGTACGCCGTGAGCGCCCGCCAGGCTGAGAGCAGCAGACTCGTCTGCGGGCGCAGGACGGTTTCGACCAAGCGCGCCTGCTCCGCCGCACTCAGCGTGCCGAGCGCCTCGTCGGCGTGCCGGTCAAGGATGCGTGCGGCGCGGAGCAACATCCTCGCTGCGGCCTCTACGCCGTTGCTATCGTCCTCGCGGCTGGCTACGTCCAGGCGTGCGAGCGCGAGGTTGTTGAGCGCCGACGCGACCTGCGGGTGATGCGGCCCGTAGGTGTTCTCCGCGCTTGCCAGCGCGCGCTCGTAGGCCGCGAGCACATCGTCAGGAGCACCGGCCTGCTCGCGCGCCAGCGCCAGGTTGTTCTCGACCGTGGCGATCATCGGGTGGGCTGCGTCGAACGTCGTCCGGTAGCCTGTCAGCGCGCGTTCGAGCAGGGAGACGGCGCCCTGGTGCTCACCTAGGGCGGTGAGGAGGACCGCCAGGTTGCTCATGCTTTCGAGCGTCGCCGGATGGGTCGTCCCCAACGCGGCCTCGCGCAGGGCGTAGGCGCGCTCCGCCAACGGTCGTGCGGCTGCGGCTCCGTCGAGTTCGTAGACGACCAGCGCCAGGTTGTTCAGATTCAGCGCCACGTCTGGATGCGCAGCGCCGAGTGTCGCTTCCCGGGCCGCGAGCGCCGCTTCGAAGAGACGCCGGGCCTCGGCGTAGTCGCCGATGCGGTAGAGCACTGCGGCGAGGTTGCTCTGGCTCTGCGCTACGAGCGGATCGCCGGACGGCAGCACCGCCTCACGGATGGCGAGCGCGCGCTCGTGGTAGCCGCGCGCTGCGGCGTAGTCACCGCCTGCCTCGACGATAGTAGCCAGGTTGTTCAGGCTCGTGGCCAGGTCCGGGTGCGTGTCGCTGAGCACGTCTTGCTGCGCCGCCACGGCTGAGCGGGCGACTACCTCGGCGTCGCCATAGTCGCCGCGTCGGTAGAGTTCGACGGCGCGCGTCATGGCCGCCTCGGCGTGGGCGAGCTTCACGGTCTGTACCATCGAGACGCTACCGCCTCGTTCTGCCTCGCGGAGGAGCGCGGGATCGAGCGCACTCGCGCCTGCTGCGAGCGCTTGACGCACGGCGGTGAGGTCGTTCGCCGCGATGGCCTGCCGAAGCTGCGGGTCGGGACTACGGCGGGCCTTCTTGCCCAGACGCGCGTCCTCCCTCGCCTGCTCTACCTCGATCAGCGTGAAGGCGATGTCATAGTGGCCAGCGTTTCGTGCCACCATGATCGCGGTGACGCCATCGGCATTCGTAGCCTGAGGGTTTGCGCCCGCGTCGAGCGCCAGGCGCACCGCGGTGGTGTCGCCCGCTAGCGCGGCGTCCAGCAGTCGCGCGTCAGGCGTCTGCGCGTCCGGCGTCTGCGCGAGCAGCGCGGGGGCAAGGAGCAGGGACAAGACGAGGCCAACGAGTACACGCACCGCATCAGGAGGGCTGAAGAGCAAGACGTGCCAAGATGCAACGCCCTGGGGCCTCCCCGCCTCCCCACCTCCGGGGAGCCAACTCAGCGTCCTAGCCAGTAGGTCGCCTTAACGAGGAAGATGTTCTCAGCGGGGGCGTCGAACACGGCCTGCAGGTCGCGGCCAGCGTCGAAGTCGCCGACGGTATCGAAGCCGAAGCGCTGATGCTGCCAGACGAGGAAGACCGTCGAGCCGGGGCGGTACTCCCAGCGCAGCACGGCCGCGCCCTGCAGGAAGCGGTCGTTGAAGTCGCTGCGGCGGCGGAGCGTGAACGTGTCGGCCGTCGCCGGGTCGCCGTCGGCGTCGATGCGGAGTTGGCTGCCGGCGGGGTCGGGCACGAAGCCCCCCGCTTCGTCGAAGCCGCCCCGCTCGATGGCGTCGTCTTCGAACTCGAGCAGGTCGAAGGTGCGCGGGCGGGCGAGGGCGTAGAGCCGCCCGTAGTCCACGGCGAAGATGGATGGGCGGAGGAAGAGTTCGAGCGAGAGCGTTGGCGTGAACGTCCAGTCGAGGCGGGTGCCGAGGACGAACTCGGTGGTACGCGTCTCGGAGAAAACGTAGCGCCGCCCGAACGTCGCGGTCGCGTTGGGGTCGGCGGCGCTGCGGTAGAACTGCAGCGGCGTGCGCGCCCACTGGATTACAGGCACGAGTTCGAACCGCACCGACGGCGTGGGCCGCCAGCCCACCTCCACCTCAGCGGCCGCCGACGCGCCGTCCAAGCCCGTGATCTCGCCGTCGAGTTGCACCTCGGCGTAGACCGTACGCCCGGGGTCCGTGTAACCGGTGAGGCGCCCGCCGAACTCAGCGGGCTCGCGCATGAGCGGGCCGCCGCGCGTGAGGCGGATATCGAACACCTCAGGCCGCACGACCGCGCTCGCGAAGACGCCCCACCGGTTCTCAAACACGATGTCGGCGAAGGTGCGGAGATACGCCGTGACGAGGTCGCCGCCGTAGCTCCACGTGAGACCCTGGTTGGACGACAGCTCCCAGTAGCGCAGCCACGGCACCCGCGGGCGCGGCTGCTGGTAGGCGAGGTTGCCCGCGAGCGAGAGCCCGTCCGCGCGCGTCTGGAAGCCAAGGTCGTTGAGTTCGAAGCCGGGCGTGGCCGTCGTGGCGGTGAGCGAGCCACGCCACGCGCCGCCGAGCTTGGCGATGGAGAGTTGGCTGTAGAGGCCCGAGAGGCTCGTCGCGGCGGAATCGACCTCCAGGTAGTCGGCGTCGGGGCGCTGGTAGTAGCGGATCGAGCGGCGCTGGAGGTCGGTGATGATGTCCGTACTGCCGCGCACGTGCGACACCGCGCCGACGCCGCTCACGATCCACTGGCGGTCGCCGAACGCATGCTCGAAGTCGAGGCCGACCGTGTAGGCACTCGCCGCGAGGTTCTGTCGAAGCACGGGGTTGTCGCCGAGCGCGCGGTTGGTGGCGGTGACGAGGCCGCCCACGACCGACTGCCCCGCGCGGAAGCCCCGGCGGGCGCGCACGACGGCGTAGTTGGCCCACGGCTGCACCGTCTCCTCGCCCTCCACGATCTCGCCGTCGTCGCCGAACGTGGCGAAGCGGCCCATCTCGTCCGTCGTCACGGCTTCGAGGACGCCCAGGTCCCAGTTGCCGATGCGCCCGGTGAACTTGGCCGCACCTGCGATGGTCGTCTCCGTGGGGATGGCGTCGAAGTCGCCGCCGACCCCGATGCGCGGGGCCGCGCCGATGCGGCGGCTGTAGAAGAAGTCGCGCGGCGCGAAGTCGCTGTTGCGGGTCCGCGTGCGGCCGAAGTCGAACACCTCGGCGCCCTCGACGAAGAACGGCCGCCGCTCCTCGAAGAAGTCCTCGAAGATGGTTAGGTTGAGCACCGCGGGATCGACCTCGACCTGCCCGAAGTCGGGGTTGATGGTGCCCGTGAGCGTGAGCCCGCTCCCGATGCCGAGCTCAAAGTCGGCCCCGGCGTTGAGCCCAACGTCGTTCGCCTCGAAGAACGGATCGGCCGTGTCGCCGGGGAGGCGGGCTAGGCGGGTAGCGGCGTAGGGCACGATCTCGGCGCGCTGGCGGGGGCGCAGGTCCTGCACCCCGCGCAGTGTCCCGAAGCGGGAGACGTAGCCGAGCACGTCTGGGAGGATCGGGGCCCAAAACGTGATCTCGTCGCGGTGGGCGATGTCGCGCTGGAACTGGATGCCCCACGTCTCCGCCCCCTCGTCGAAGCGGAGCTGCGAGAGGGGGATGCGGAACTCGGCGCTCCAGCCATAAGACGTCCGCGCGGTGCCGGTCACGTAGACCGCGTCCCAGTTGGTGTCGCCGTCGGTGTCGTTGAAGAGGAGGCCGTCTTCCTGGGTCCCGCCGGCGGTGACCGCGAAGAAGTACGCCGTGCGGTCGTCGTCGCGGCTGTCGATATCGACGGAGACGCGGTCGCTCTCGGGGAAGCCGTCGCGGCGGGTGATGCGGGCGACGAGCGTGGCGGGGTCCTCGACGTAGCAGCGGAAGGCGACGTAGAGCGCGTTGTCGTCGTAGAGCAGCAGGACCTCGGTGCGCTCGGTGCTGGGCTGCCCGGCGTCGGGCTCCTGCTGGGTGAAGCCGCTGACCATCGGGGCCGTCTCCCACGCCGCCTCGTCGATCCGCCCGTCGATGCTGAGGCTCCCGCTGCGCTCTACCGCGTCTAGCACCCGCGCGTCCAGCACCCGCATGTCCGCCGCCCGCGTTGAGTCGACGGCCTGCGCCGCCGCCGCCGACATGCTGCCGACGGCCAAGCACAGAAGCAAGCACGCGCGGGCGACCGCGTGTGACAAACGCGAAGGGCGCGTCATCCGGAAGACGGTGGTGGTGAGGAGCGACGCCAAAGATAACGCCCCATTGCCTGTCAGACCGGTCCAAATCGCACCATCATCCCACCATCGCGCCCGTCGCATCGCGCCCGTCGCATCGCGCCCGTAGGGGTCGTTTGCAAACGACCCCTACCGACCTCGGTGCTGCGCCCCTCGGCCTTCCGTCACGACCCCAACCAATACGTCGCCTTGATCAGGAACACGTTCTCGACCTCGTCGCGGAAGGTGTCGCCCAGATCGCGCCCGAAGTTGAGCGTCCCCGCTTCGAAGTCACCGCCGTTGATCGACCCGGCGCGCTGCTGCTGCCAGACGAAAAACAGCGCCGAGGCCGGGCGGTACTCCCACCGCAGCACGGCATTCCCGCGCAGCGAGCGGAACGTGAAGTCCTGCCGGTCGAGGCGGAACACCTCCCCGCCGTCGCCAGGGTTCACCTCGAAGGTGTCGCCGCTGGCATCGGCTCGGAATGTGCCGTCGTCCACGTGGCCACGGGTGATCGTCCCCGCGTCCTCGCCGAAGACGGTGAAGTCGTAGGTGCCGGGCTCGGCGAACTGTTTGTAATTGTCGTAGCGGTACGCCGCGATGAAGGGGCGGGCAAAGAGTTGGAGCGTCAGCATGGGCGTGAACGTCCAGTTGAGGCGCATCCCGAGCGAGACGTTGCGGCTCGTCACATCGGCGAAGAGGTACCGCGTCCCACCCGTCGCAGTCATCGCCGGCGCGTCAATGGCATCGATGTACTGATCGGTGTCGAGCTCCCAGCCAAATTCTGGATCGAGTTGGATCTCGATCGTGGAGTTGGGCCGCCACGTCACGTCGCCGAAGAGGTAGCGGTCGTACTCGCCCGACGTGTCGGTGCGCTGGTTGATGCCTGCCTCGATGGCGAGGGGCTTCCGGAAGTCGCTGAAGAAGCCGAACCGCAGGCGGGCAGCGCGGGGGTAGGTTGCCTTCGGGCCGCCGCGCGTCAGGTTGTCGTTCGTGCCGGGGGGGATGTAGACGCCGTTGGTGAACAGCCCCCAGCGCGAGCGAAACTGGATGTTGCTGAAATAGCCGACGTAGGTGTTGATCCGGTCGCCGTCCCAGTTCTGGCCGTAGCCGCCGAAGGTGTTGAAGCGCCAGCGGAGCACGCGGTCGGAGGCGGGGTCGTTGTCCTGGTAGCTCCCCGCCCACGAGAGCGCCCGGACGCCCGCGCGGAACTGGAAGCCGAGGTCGTTCACGTCGAAGCCGGGCGCGACCTCCGTGTAGGTGAGGGAGCCGGTGAGGTGCTCGCCCCGGATCTTGGCGAGGGAGAGCTGCGCATAGTGGCCGCTGAGGGAGGTCGCGGACGAGTCCACGTCGCGGGCGGCGAAGTCGGGGCGCTGGAAGTTGTGCTGCGGGGCGCGCTGGAGGCCGGTGATGACCGACGTGCTGCCGTTGACCCGGCTGAGCGCGCCGACGCCCGAGACAGCGTAGGTCTGGTCGCCGAACTGGTGCTCGAAGTCGAGGCCGCCGACGTAGGCACTCGACGGCATGAGGTCGACGAACGCGGGGTCGTCGGCGAGGCGGCGGTTGGCAGCGGTGAGGAGCCCACCGACCACGGTCTGCCCGCCCCGGAAGTCGCGCTTGACGCGGCCCACGGCGTAGTTCGCCCACGGCTCCACGGGCGCGCGCTCGATGGCTCCGTCGCCGACCGTGTACTGGCCGACCTCGCGCGTGGTGACGGCTTCGAGGATGCCCACGGACCAGGCTCCGATCCGACCTGAGAGCTTCGCCGCGCCCGCGATGGTCGTCTCGTTGGGCGCATCCACGAAGTCGACGCCCTCGAAATCGTTGCCGAGGCTGCGGCGCGGGCTGCGACCGATGCGGCGGCTGTAGAAAAACGTCGGCCGGAAGTCGACGTTGAACGTGCGCGTGTTGCCGAACTGGAAGATGTCCACGCCCTCGACGAAGAACGGGCGGCGCTCCTGGAAGAAGTTCTCGAACTGCGAGAGGTTGACCACCGCCGGGTCCGCCTCGACC
>JBCDFO010000001.1:0-55019 GCA_039177895.1 Bacteroidota bacterium | reverse complement strand
CGTCGCGCTGTGGTTCTACATCGCCACCATCGTGACGGTCGCGGTGCTGCACATCGGCAACTCGCTCGCGATGCCAGCGAGCCTGTTCAAGAGCTACCCGATCTACAAGGGCGTGCAGGATGCGCTCGTGCAGTGGTGGTACGGCCACAACGCTGTCGCCTTCTTCCTGACGACGCCGTTCCTCGGGCTGATGTACTACTTCCTCCCGAAGGCGGCCGAGCGGCCCGTGTTCTCCTACCGGCTCTCCATCGTCCACTTCTGGAGCCTGGTCTTCATCTACATCTGGGCGGGCCCACACCACCTCAACTACACCGCCGTGCCCGAGTGGGCGGCCACGCTGGGGATGGTCTTCTCCGTCATGCTCTGGATGCCGTCGTGGGGTGGCATGATCAACGGCCTCTTTACGCTGCGCGGCGCGTGGCACAAGCTCCGCGACTCGGTGGTGCTCAAGATGTTCGTGGTCGGGATCACGTTCTACGGCATGGCGACGTTCGAGGGCCCGATGCTCTCGGTGAAGTCAGTCAACGCGCTCAGCCACTACACCGACTGGAACATCGCCCACGTGCACTCGGGCGCGCTCGGGTGGAACGGCTTCATGACTTTCGGGATGATCTACTGGCTGCTGCCGCGCCTGTGGCGGACGAAGCTCTGGAGCAAGGCCCTCGCCACGGCGCACTTCTGGATCGGGACGATTGGCATCCTGATGTACGTCCTCGCGATGTACGTCTCCGGCATCACGCAGGGCCTCATGTGGCGCGCGTTCGACGACGCCGGCCGCCTGATGTACCCCGACTTCATGGAGACCGTGATTCAGGTCGTGCCGATGTACTGGGTGCGCCTGATCGGCGGCTCGATGTACCTCCTGGGCGTGGTCTTCTTGATGGTGAACGCCTACATGACCATCAAGAACGCGCCGAAGAACCTCCCCGACCCGGCTGTGGCCGTCCCGCGCGTCTCGAACACCCCGGCGAAGCAGCAGCTGACCAACGCCTGAGCCTGAGTCTGGGTGTGTGAGGGGGCGTCGGCGCTTTCGGACTCCCGCAACCTGGAGCGCCGCCCCCCACACCCCACTCCCTACGCCTAACACCGACCCCGATGAAACGCTTCATTGACACGCACGGCTTCCACCGCAAGCTCGAAGGGTGGCCCATCATCTTCACGGTGCTCACAGTCCTGGCCGTCCTCGTCGGGACGGTGATCGAGTTGGCCCCGATCCTGCTCGTGCCGACCGAGGTGGAGCAGCTGGAGAACTTCGAGCCGCCGACCCCGCTCGAACTCGTCGGGCGCGACATCTACATCGCCGAGGGCTGCAACAACTGCCATAGCCAGATGGTGCGGCCGTTCCGCCAGGAGGTCGAACGCTACGGCCCCTACTCGCGCGCTGAGGAGACGGTCTACGAGACGCCGCACCTCTGGGGCTCGAAGCGGACCGGACCCGACCTGGCGCGCGTCGGCGGGAAGTATCCGCACCTCTGGCACGTACGCCACATGGAGAACCCGCGCTCGACGAGCCCGAACTCCATCATGCCGCCGTACGCGCACATGCTGCGCAAGCCGATGCGCATCGACGACCTCCCAGCGAAGCTAGGCGCGCTCCAGACGCTCGGCCTCCCCTACACCGACGAGCAGATCGCGAGCGCCGTCGCCGACGCGCAGGCGCAGGCGGCCGAGATCGCGGCCGAGATCGCTGAGCAGGGCGGCCCATCGTCGCTCGAGCGCACGCAGATCGTCGCGATGGTGGCCTACCTCCAGAGTCTCGGCGTCGCCGCAAAGGCCACGTTTGACGACTCGCCCAAGAGCGAGGACGCCGCCGTGGCTGTGGCGGACTAACGCGATGCTCCTGACGTGCGACCTCTGACCTACGACCTGAGACTGCCATGATGAAAGAAGCCGTGCGTGCCCTCGAAGTGGGCGCGCTCTCCGAGATCGGCCTGATTGCCTTCGTCCTCGCCTTCGTGTGCGCCTGCGCCATCGCCTTCTTCGCCTTCTCGAAGGGCGAACGCGAGACGTACAAGAGCCTCCCGCTCGACGACGACCACGTCCTCACCCCGACCGAGTAGCCCAGCTACCTCCTGCCATGAGCCCTGTGCCTCCCAACCCCAACGCGCCGAAACACGTCCCTGAACAGGACACCAACCTCGGATCGCTCCTCTACGGTGGCGGTAGCGACAACCAGATCATCCAGGGCCACAAGTACGACGGCATCCGGGAGTACGACAACCCGATGCCGGGCTGGTGGGTGTGGCTCTTCGTGCTCGGCATCGCGTTCGCGCCCGTCTACGTCCTCGGGCTCTACGTCTTCGACTGGATCCCCTCCTACGAGGAGAACCTGGCGCTCTCGCAGACGGATCTCGTCGAGATGCGCGAGGCGTACGCGGCGGCCAACCCAGGCTTCCAGACGGATGCCCGGGCCCTCGACGGCTACGTGGGCGATGCGGCGCTGATGGCGGTCGGGCAGGAGCTCTTCGTGGCCAACTGCGCCGCCTGCCACGGCCAGCAGGGCGAGGGCCTCATCGGGCCGAACCTCACGGACGCCTACGCCATCCACGGCAACGAGCCGGAGGACATCTTCCGCGTCATCACGGAGGGCGTGCTCGACAAGGGCATGACGCCCTGGGGCAACGTCCTCACGGCCGAGGAGCGCGCGGGCGTGATGGCCTACGTGAAGTCGCTCGAAGGCACCAACATTCCTGGGGGCAAGGAGCCCCAGGGCGAGCGGGTGAACTGAGTTCGCGGGCCACAGCTTGCGACGCCTCGGCAGGGCAGCGAACTCACAGCGCCCCGCGGTAGCTCAGCCGATGGGCGAGCCGCGTAGGCTCGGGGAGCTTCGTCCGGGTGGCCGCCTCCAGCGTGAGCGCGACCGCATCCGTCAGGGTGAGGCGGTGCCCGACGGACACGAACACGGGCTTGACGCGGCTGCGGGTGCGCAGGACCGTCCCGATGGTTTCCTCGCGATGTACGAGCGGCGTCTGCGCGCCCTTCAGTACGTCGGGCTCCTCGTGCGCCCCAACGAACCGCTTCTTCGCCACGCCCAGCGTCGGTCGGTTGAGGAGCACGCCGAGGTGGCAGGCCAGCCCAAAGCGGCGCGGGTGGGCCAGCCCGTGGCCGTCGAGCATGAGCACATCGGGGAGGCTACCGTGGTCCTCCACGAGACGCTCCAGCACCGGCAGCAGCGCCGGGACCTCGCGAAAGGAGAGCAGGCCCGGCACGTAGGGAAACGCGACCGGCCCTTCCCAAAGCGCTGTGGCGACGGGTGCCCACGTGTCGGTACGCGTCACGACGGCGGCGGCCCGCACCTGGTCGCCCCGCACGCTCACGTCGAGGCCCGCGATGGTCGCCGGGCGCTCGGCGAGGGGATCCTGGCGCACCTCCCCGGCGAGCTGCTGCTGCACAGCGATGGCCTCGCGCGGGCTGAGATTCCAGGGGTGGGCGTGGTGGAGGACAAGGGGCATGCAACGGGGGGGAAGACGGCCCCTACGCCGCACCGGTCGCCCCCGGTCCCGAGCCGCGTCTCGGTCCTTGCCTACGTCCCTGCGAGTGCCTACCTCTGCTCCGGGAATCGTCTCAGACGGCCTGCACGTCGCTCGCAGGCGGTAGGGCGTCGGCGTCCTCGGCATACCACAGCACACCGATCACGGACTCAGACGCCGGATCAATGTCCAGCAGGTGGGCGACGGCCGGGTCGTCTTTGACGGCGGGCTGGGCCCAGCGTGTGTGCAGGTCTTCGGACCAGAGCGACAGGGCGAACCGCTGGACGGCCGTGAGGCTGCGTTCGAGCAGGTGCTCGGCCTCGTCCGGGTGGTCGGCGCGCTCGCAGGCTACGACGACCCACCCTACCTCGCTGCTCAACGGACGAAGCACACCCGAGGCCTGATCGCCCTGCTGGCCGCGAGCATGCTGGGCATAGAGCCTCGACAAGGCCTGCGTCGTCTCTCCCTGCGCCACGACGAACCGCCACGGGGGCGTTGCGTAGTTCCCTGCCACGTCACGGGCAGCGACGTGGGCACGGTCGAGGGCAGACGCGATCCAGTCGGCGGGGCGCGGCATGAAGGTGAAGTCGGGCACAGCGGGCGTGCAAAGGAGCTGCATGGTAAGATCGGGGCGCGAGGCTCTGGTAGGGCACGCGCGCGGCAGGCAGAGGCGCAGCGGCCAGGGTGGTGGGGATCGAGCCGGAAGTGAGAGCGGGGTGCCGTGACCGTTTCCAAAGCCTGTGCCACCCGGCTATGTCAGCACCGAGGAGCGGCGTGGACCCCTTTGCCGCTGCCGAATTGTCACGAAGCCGACCACTGCGCCGAGGGTAATCGCGGGCGGGCCGTTCCGCCGCCGCTGCTGACACGTGGGAGGATCGCGTCGGCCGCACCGATTCGTAACGCAGAAGCCCGGCAACGCCGCGCGGTGCTTCACGTACGGTTCGCTTGCCGCTCGTCTCTGGCTCACGCTATATTTGGGATTCCGCCTGCCGTACGCGCCACGCCTCCCCAGAAGCACACGCGTCAGCAAGCCGGGCTCTTAGCTCAGTTGGTTAGAGCGCTACGTTGACATCGTAGAGGTCACTGGTTCGAATCCAGTAGAGCCCACAAAAAGACCCTGTAAGCCTCGTGTTTACAGGGTCTTTTGCTTTAGTGGGTACAACATAGGTACAACAAACGCTCGATTTCGCCGCTCAGGCGGTATTTCGAGCAATGCGAGGAAGCGTCACGGCGACGTGCGAGGTGATGGCTTCGAGCTTGGCGGTTCCGTTGGCTTCCTCCAGCTTCTTCGTCGCTTTGAGTTCGGCGGCGAGTTGGTTCACGTAACCGGAGTACGACCAACGGCGGCGGCTCCTGACTTCGAGCATACAACCGAGGTGTTCGGCGCGGTCACCATCCTCATCCATGAGGCTGTTCAGGATTACGGGTTCGAGAGCCTTCATCTCGGCGGCGAGTCGCTTCATCTCTGCTTTGATGGCGAGGTAGCGGTCGAGATCGGCGGGGTCGTCTAGGGTGCGGAGTGGGCATATAGGCATGGTCAGCTTGGTCTGAGGTCGGAAGAAGCGATGGGGCAAGGACCGAAGCCGTCGCCCCATCAAGGTTCTAGGCGTGAAGGGACGCGAGCGCCATGTCGTCCATGTTGCGCATAGCCTCGTCATAGCGCGCGCATTGCAACTCAAACTCGATAGCCGTCTCAACCTCTTCGAGCACGTCGGCTTCGATGGTGCCGGGGAAAGGCCGCCCCCTCCCGTCGGTGAGGAAGTCGATACGGTAATCGTCGGTGGCGATGTCGGCGGTGACGCGGATCTGACCGTAGCGCGTGCTGGGGATGTATAGGCTGATCGTCATGAAAGTGACCAAAAGGGTTGAGAAGGAGGGCGGTGCAACGCCCTGTGTTTATGTAAACCAATATAGTAAACAAATGGGGCAAGGCCTACTGCTCTGCAAACTTTTTTGGTTTACATTAAGCCTCTACCTTCCTGACTCCACTACCCCCCCCGCATAGTCATGCGAACCGGACAGACGCTCACGCACGCCGAACTCGTCGAGGCCACGTCGAAAGCGATGGAGGCCGAAGGCATCTCTGCTGCCCAGGTGGCTCGCGCTCTTGGGAAAAGCCGCACCGCGCTCTCACGGGCGCTGGCAGGGGATACCGCGCTTCTTGCCACGCTCCTCGACGTGTTTGCTTACGTCACGGGCTACGCTGCTCATGAACAGCCCCGCATGTTCAAGCTGCGTCGCCTCAAATAGAAAACCCCGACGTGTTGCACCACGCCGGGGCCGGTCACAGTCATGACTCCTCACGGAGCCAAGCTGGGTGGAAGGCTATGCTGGAACCCGGCTGTGGGTTTCGAGAGCGCCTTCGAGGTCAAAGCGCCCGCGCCGAGCCAGCCGCTCGACCGAGCGAAAGGAGGAGCCATACGCACCCACGACGGAAGAGACCTCCATACGACCCACGCCCGCGCCCTCATCCCCTGAGCGAACACCGGCGTTACCCGATCTCCACAGCGCTACAGCGGCCGAGGAAACCCCCGACCACTACTACGAGGGCTAGAGCCGCTATCGCCGCCGAGACGGTATCGTGGTGAAGCACTCCATCGGCCTCGACGAGGAGGTGAGCCGCGCGCTCAAGCTCGCCGCCGCTCGCGGCGACGATCCCTGCGGTACGTCGATGAGCTCCATCGTCAACCAAGCGCTTCGAGAACTGGGCTATCGTGCATGGATGGTGTCCGGGAGTCTCTCATCATGGACGGACACGCGCCAACGCACACCGGCTAGGACCCTAACTGGAACTGGATCCGATACGAACGCGGTGTCTGCCCCGCCCATCGCTTGAAGGCCCGCGTGAAAGCACTCTGGCTGGAATAGCCCGTCATGAACGCCACCTCGATTAGGCTGAAATCGGTTTTCTTCAGCAGACGGTGCGCGAGTTGCCGCCGCGCCTCGTTGACGAGCGTCTGAAACGCGAGGCCGCGCTCACCGAGCCGCCGCTGCAGCGTGCGGGCACTCATGCCGAGGTGAGACGCCACATCGGTAATCGTAGGCAGCCCTTCGCTGAGTTGGGTCGCCACGTGGTCGCGGACCTGGCGGTCGAGCGGCACGACATCGCCCAGCATTTCGACTTCTGCTTGGAGGTGGGTCTCGAAGAAGCGCGAGAGGCCTGGGTCACCCAGCTTGTTTGGCGTATGCAAGGTTTCATTCGAAACCAGCAGGGCATCGCGGTCCGCACCGAAGTGCACGGGACACCCGAAGAACGCCTCGTGGTGCTCCACGGTGGACGGGGCCGCATGCTTGAAGAAGACCGCCAGCGGCTGGAACGACGTGGACGCGACCTGCCCGCTGATCGCCATGATGCTCGCGAAGTGCGCTTCATTTGAGATCCGCATGCCCAGTTGCCGCTCACCGAACCGGTGGAGTTGCATGTACGCGCCCTCTGCCGTTAGCTCGACGTCGTACGTCGATTCGTTCCCCATCACGCGGGCGTAGCGCTCGGCGCGGTCGTACGACCCGCGCAACGTCGTGGCTGACTTCCAGGCGAGCCCGAAAGCGCCGTAGTCGTCGCAGCGCATCGCTGCACCGACCCTAAGCGGGATGGTGATGCCCAGCGGGTCGGCGCGAACGAGGCGCTCCAGGAACCCGAAAAACTCGCCGACCGGCACCATCCGGGCGGGGTCTACGGGTTCGTGGCGGCTCAGACCGATGGTTTGGAGCAAGGCCTCTTTGTTGACGCTCGGGTGCGCCTCTTCGATGACTTTGCGTGGGAAGAGCGACGTGATCGTCTTCATGGCGGAGTCTGGTCGTGTCCCAGCCCTTCACTGCTCCGTAGGCTGCTCGTTCCAGATCAAAGGCGTGCCCTGATCCGACGAATTATACACGCTGGATTGAGACCGTTTGAGGGTGACAAACGCCAGAACCTAAGATGACTCGCTACATTAGTTCAATATGTATAAAATCATATATATGCATACAGTTGTCTGCCGTATGAATCACTACAGGGGCCAACGTCTGTAGACCTTCGCGAGCCATACGGGGCAATGAGGCAGTCGGAGTACGACCGCCTCGCACGCGTGAGGGCTTGGCTGAGAAGGCATTCCGGTCACTCCGATGGGAGCCGAAGGAAGAGCACGAACCGAAAAGACGCCAGGCGCGCGTGGTTGGCGCACGCGGTCAAGAGAATGGCATCGGTGGTCAAGAAGTCGGCGCAGGCGAGCCCCTACCCTGGAAGCGTCCTTCAACACCAACCTTCTGAGGTACGCTATGACCAACCCAACCAACACCAGCCCCATCCTCGTGATCGGCGGCACCGGCAAGACCGGCCGCCGCATCGTTGACCGGCTGCGCACACGCGGCCACGCCGTGCGCGTTGGCTCGCGCTCCGCCACGCCGCGCTTCGACTGGAACGACGAGACCACGTGGGACGCCGCCCTCGAGGGCACCAGCGCCGCCTACATCACCTACGCGCCCGACCTCGCCATCCCCGGCGCGACAGACGCCATCCAGGCGCTCGTCACCCGCGCGAAGCGGCACGGCGTCCAGCGGCTTGTCCTCCTCTCCGGACGGGGTGAGGCCGAGGCGCAAGCGTGCGAACGCATCGTGCAAGAAAGCGGCCTCGCCTGGACGGTCGTCCGCGCGAGCTGGTTCAACCAGAACTTCTCCGAAGGCGCGTTCGCCGACATGGTCCTCGCGGGCCAGATCACGCTGCCCGCAGGCGACATCCCCGAGCCGTTCGTGGACGTGGACGACATCGCCGAGGTGGCGGTGGCGGCGCTGACCGAGCCCGGGCACGAGGGCGAGGTCTACGAAGTCACGGGCCCGCGCCTGATGACGTTCGAGGATCTGGCCACCGACCTGACCGCCGCGACGGGACGCCCCATCCAGTTTGTCCCCGTGCCTCACGACGCCTTCGTGGAGGGCATCCGCGCGTCCGGCGCGCCGAAGGAGGTCGTCTGGATGCTCGACTACCTCTTCGCTACGGTGCTCGATGGGCGCAACGCGCACCTCACGGACGGCGTCCAGCGCGCGCTCGGTCGCCCGCCGAAGGACTTCGCCGCCTACGCCCGCGACGCGGCCGAGGCGGGAGCCTGGCGCGCCGCAGCCGTTACCCACGCCTAGCCAGTCCCTGACCACCGGGCGTGCGGCCGCGACAGCCGCGCGCCCACTGCTTTCGAATCCGATGAACGACCTCCCTCTTCTTCTGCTCGCTGCTACGCTGCTCTGCAGCTTGACAACAGGCCTTGTGTTCGCCTTCACCGTCGTCGTGATGCCTGGCATCCGCACCCTCAGCGACCGCGACTTCCTGGGCGCCTTCAAGGCCATGGACCGCATCATCCAGAACAACGACCCGCGCTTTTTGCTCGTCTGGGTCGGGTCGGTCGTGACGCTGATCGCAGCGACTGTTGTCTATGCCCCTGCGCTCTCAGGTATGCCTCAGGCGCTGCTGTTCGGGGCCGTCGCCCTCTTCTTCGTAGGCGTGCAGCTTCCGACATTCGTGTTCAATGTGCCGCTCAACAACCAACTTCAGGCGCTCGATCTGCACACCCTCGATACGGCCGGACTGGAAGCCGCGCGGGCGCAGTTTGAGGCACGGTGGATCTTCTGGAACGCGTTTCGGACGGCCTGCGGCGTCATCGCGACAGGGATCCTGCTGACCGTACTCTACGCCGCATAGAGACGCTCCATCATTGGCGAGGCGCTCCTCCAACAGCGTAGCTGGCACCAAGGCCAGTCACTCTACGGCGACCATCCAAGCCGTGGGCGTTGACGGAGCAGATGCCCGTGGCCAGGATCATGGAGCGGGGGCTACGAGTCGGCCGGTGGCGGATCGGTTGAGGCCAGCGGGAGCGGCGGGGAGGGTGAGGGTGAACATCGCCCCGTCCCCTGGTCCCACCTCGAGAGTCCCGCCGTGGCTCCGCGCCACCTGATGGGCAAGGGAGAGGCCCAGGCCGAGGTGCCCGCTCCCAGCGGGCCGCGTCGTGAAGAACGGCTCGAACACGCGGTCGTGGAGGTCCGCCGAGACCCCGGCCCCGTTGTCCTCTACCTCCACCCGAATGACCCCATCCGCCCGGCGGGTCCGTACGACAACGCGCGGTTCAGGGGCCGGATCGCCCGACGACGCCTCATCGGCTACCGCGTCGAGCGCGTTTTGAACGAGAGCCTGGATTGCCCTCCCAAGCTCCTCCGGATCGACCATGGCCGTGCCCGCATCCGGGTCGTAGTCCCGCTCTACGGTGAGGACGTCCCCGTCCATGCCCCAGAGCGTCCGTGCCACGTTTTCCTCGACGAGCCCGTTGAGTTCGACCGCCCGCCGTTCTGATACGGCCGGGGCATCGTGCCTCCCCATCCCCCGTACGACGGCGTCGGCCCGGCGCCCATGCTCACGGACCTTCTGGGCGTTGGCCTCGAGGTCGGCGAGGAGCGGGTCGAGAGCCCCGATGATCTCGCCCACCTGCTGGCCCCGCGATGCCTCCAGTTCGTCCCGTACCTCGGCGGCAAGCTCGACGGAGAGCTCGGCGAAGTTGTTGACGAAGTTGAGCGGATTCTTCAGCTCGTGGGCGGCCCCTGCTGTGAGGCGCCCGAGCGCGGCCATCTTCTCCTGCTGTACAAGGCTGGCCTGGGCCTCATGAAGGTCGTGGAGGGCGCTCTGCAGCTCCGCGTTCTTCGAGGAGAGAGCCTGGGCATGGGCGAACTCTCCCCGCGCCGCCCGCTCGAGGACGTAGCTCGCGACCATCCCCGAGAGCCCCGCTGCGAAGAGGACGGAGGCGTCGGTGGCGATGGCGACGCCTCCCCCCACCCACGCCGCGGCCACGAGGTAGGCGGCGACGATGGCCCATCCAATCCCGCTTGCGACGACGAAGCGAAGGCGCATGAGAACGTGTACAAAGAGGACGACGATGAGAACGACGCCGACGAGCGCGGGGACAACCGCCTCGCGCGCGGCGTCCCCCCCGTAGTGCCACGAGAGGGCGATGATGGAGACCAAGCCGACCCCGGCCGTGAACGTCGCCGCGCCCACGACGGCCTGCATCCGCCTGAGGAACCAGGGCGTAAAGGAGGCGGCGAAGGCCGCGGCCAGCGCAGCGCATCCGACGGCCCGGATCGGCAGTGTGTACCGGAGCCCGTCTGGGACCACCGCTGCATCGACGAATCCAAACGCGGCGAACTGGACGAGCCCTACAAGGAGGACGAGACGGACCTGCCGCAGGGACTGCCGGGCGTACTCGGCCCGGAACGCTTCCTCGACGGGAGGCGAGAGAAACCGGAGGGTGAGCGGGCGGAGAGCGTTCAAGCGCGGTCATGGCTGCCTTCTGCATGATACACGCTATCTGGATTCCCACCAACGCTCCGAGCGTCGTCGTCGCTGCAGCCGACGGCTGGACCGACTTCGGGCTCGGCGGCCCATCCGCGTCTCTACGTCAGCGCGCTCACGATGCGCGGCATGAGCTGGAACTGCCGTGCGGGCTTGTCCAGTTGGTTGAGCGTCCCGGCGATGTAGAGGTCGTGCTCGGGGCTGTAGAAGGCCATGGCTCCCCAGACGCCAGCATGGCCGATGAACTCAGGTGACGCGCGAAACAGGGTGGCCCAGCGAGGCAACTGGTAGCGCCAGATTCCGTAGCCGTACTGCATGGGGAAAAACATGGGGGTCCACTGCATCATGCGCTCGAAGTGGGCCTTTTCGAAGAGCTGGCCCCCGAAGAAGCCCCGCAAGAACCGCAGGGTGTCCGACACGGTGGATACCGCGCCTCCTGTGCCGCGCTCGGACGTGATGGCCAGCGGAAGCGACAGCCTGGTGTCGTTGTAGTAGGCCGGAAGGGGCTCTACTGGCCTGGGCTTGCTGCTGTCGAACAGGTAGGAGTCGGCCATCCCGAGAGGGCCGAAGATCCGTGCCTGGAAGCCCTCGGCGAGAGGCTGCTCGGTGATCGCCTCTAAGAGGGCCCCGAGGAGTTGGTAGTTCGTGTCGGAGTAGTGCGATTTGCCGCTATCCGGTGCCGCGAATGGGGCCGCGTTCCGTGCCATCTCCAGCACGTCCTCCACGCTGTAGGACCGATCCTGATTCCTCTTGAAGTCCTCAACCAGACCGCCTGCGAAGCAGTCGGGCAGCCCCGAGGTCTGGTGCAACAGGTGGTAGACCCTGAGGTGCTGGCTGTAATCGACGCCCTTGTAGACGTGGATGCCATCCAGGGGCAGATGGGAGAGGTAGGTCTGGATAGGCTCGTCCAGATTCAGCGTTCCCTCGTCGACTAGCTGCATCACGACGGTCGCGGTGAACATCTTGGCGATGCTCGCGACGAAGTAGGGACTGTCCGGGGACACCTCACCGGCAGCCCCCCGGAAGTCGACCGTTCGATCTCCGGTCTGCACGCCGAGTAGCACGCTGCGCGTATGCCGCGTGCGCACCTCTTTAGCGATGAGGTGCTGCAGCTTGTCATGGATGCGCTTCATGCCTTCACCCTTGAACTAGGTTGGGTCCGTCCTTCGAGTTGAGCGCTGGTATGCGCAGCAAACATAGCGTTTCTCATTCATACCGCAGGGCGTACGAGCCCATCGTGTGCCTCAGCTGAGGCCGGAACAAAGACTTCTCTCCGGCTGAGGAGCGCGTACCCAACACCGACGAACCACACGAGCTGCGCCACACCGAAAACGGCCGGGAGTACCTCGCTCGGATAGACCGTTGCCACGCCGACGGTCCCGACCGAAAGCCCGAGGATGTTGAGCCGCGCCGAGAACCACCCGTGCGTGCGGGCATGGAGGCTCGTCAGCAGCGCCCAGAGGCCCCCGACGAGTTCGTTGCCGCCACCGATGCTGTCGGCGAGGAGCGCGACCACGTCCCAGACCTCGGCGGCGCGCTCGGGATCGTTCTCGGCAAGGGCGACAGCAGCCTGCAGACCGGTCGTGAGCAGCATGCCGCTCGCCAGGACGAGGCCAACCCAGACCGCCCCGAATAGCGTCGCCATCTGCATGAGCGTTCCCGACGGCATGCGGGCTCGCAGACGCACGACGAGCACGGAGAGCAGCCCGCCGAACACAAGGTAGATCGTGACGTAGGCCAGGTGAACAGCGACGCGGTGATCGGCCAGGTAGGCGATCCGGTCGGGTGCGGGCGCGTCGGTGGGGTACGCCCAGACGCCGCCGAAGTAGGCGAAGCCGAGCAGGTAGGTGGCGGCCATGCCCAGCGCCGCAGCACCGGTCGGCACGTCACGTACGGATGAAGAGTGCATAGTCATGGCAAAGGAGCGGTTGGTGGTCACGCCGCAGCGTAGTCGGGGGCGCCGCTCGGCGTCGGGTATGCCACCTTGTGGAAGAAGTCTCGGAGGTGCCGCTCGCCAAACGTTGGAGCGATCTGGTCGCGTCCCATCATGGCGAGGAAGAAGGCGGCGGGGCCCGCCCAGGTCGCGGGGAGTCGTCGGGCGACGGCCAGCGCTGCCCGCCGCACGAGGTCGGGGATAGGGGTCACGACTGGGGACCACCCAACCGCCTCGAAGGCGAGCCGCGCGATGGCCTCGTGGGTGAGCACCTCGGGGCCGCCGACGGCCGCCTCAGGCGTGCCCGCGTCGAGTGCGCGGAGGCACGCGACGGCGAGGTCTTCGGGGTGGATGGGGTTGAGGCGTCGCTGCCCGTCGCCGAAGATCCAGGCGCGGTCGCGCTTTGCCATCGCGACGAACGCCGCGAGGTCGGTGTAGAACCCCGTCGGGCGGATCACGACCGACTCGATGTCGGCCTGCGTGAGGTCGTCCACGAACCGCTCCTTCGCCGCGCAGAGCGCGATGTGCCGGAGCGCCCGCCCGCCCAGGACGGAGACGTACCCGAACCGAGGCACGCCTGCCGCGAGCGCTGCATCGAGAAGGTTCCGGTTGGCCCCATAGTCCACTTGGTCGTAGGTCAACCCGTCGCGCTGCCGCGTGATGCCGACTGTCGAGAGCACGGCCCCGACGCCGTCCATCACGCCCACCAGCGTCTCGGGCTGCGTGACCTCGCCGAGCACGACCTCGATGGTGTGCGGGAGGTCGGCGGGCAGCGCCTCGGGACGGCGGACGAGCAGGCGTGTGGGGCGTCGTTGCTCAGCGAGCTGGTGAACGAGGGCGCGGCCCAAGGTGCCGGTCGCGCCGGCGAGTAGAAGCACAGACATCGTTGTTCAGGAATGGGGTTCGAGTACGGGAAGCCGCTCCTTCGATACCTCGATGGCGGGAGGCGTCTGAGGGTCGTCAGCAAGACGATGCGCGGGCTGCGTCTTGGGAATGGGCGCATCTGTGGCAGGCGCGCGGCGGACCCACCAGAAGGCAGCTGGAGCTTGCCAGATCAGCGGGCCGTAGAGGGTGCTGGGGAAGTTGTCGTACATGGGGCGTGGGGTTTAGCGTCCGAAGGTGAGACGCGTGCGGATGAAGGCCGTGGGGTCGGGCTCGTAGCGGTTGACTTCGTCGTCGCCGTCGGTCACGCGGACCTGCCGGTAGAGCGAGACGCCGGAGTCGATGCCCAACTGGAGCCACGGGGCCGGGCGGACGTTGAGGGACGGCCCGACCGTGAGGGTGAGTGCCTCGGCGAAGGGGTGGTCGAAGAGCGCCTCCTCCGCGCCGAGCCGGTGGCGGCTGCCGAGCGCTTCGATAGCCAGTCCGAGTTCGACGCGCTGCGACGGGACCCACCACGCCTCGATGCTCGCGGGGAGGAAGGCCTCGGCCCGCCAGGACTGGCCGCGGTGCTGCAGGAGGAGGAGTGGAACGGGCACTGGTGTCCCGAAGACGGTCGAATAGGCCGCACCGAAGCCCATCGTGAACCGAGGAGTCGCTTGCCATAGGGCCATCGCCGCGCCCTGGAGCACGAAGTCGTCTTCGTCTAGCTTCCGGTCGAGGTCGGAGGCGAGCGAGGGATTGAGGTCGGCTCGCAGCGCCCAGCGGGTCGAGAGTTGGTGCTGCACCGACAGGCCGAGATCGATGAGGTAGGCCTCGTCGGCCGCCGGGGTGTTCTGGGGCCAGCCGTCGTGGTCGAAGCGAAGCTGCTGGACCGAGAGCCGGGGCACGAGGACGGTCCGACCGCCACGGAGGATGAAGGGGTATGTCGCGGCCAAGCCGGTCGAGACCGTGCTCAGCGTGGCCCCGTCGAGTGTAGCATCCGCGCCGTCGATCTCGGCATCGGAGAGCGATCGGCTCGGCCACACTTCGTTGGTGAGCGTAAGCGTAGGTCCGGGCTGCGCCACGCTGACGAACGGCGCGAGCAGCAGGACGATGAGCAGATGGAGAGGTAGGTGTCGCATGGGATGGTTGGGGTAGGCGACCTGGAAACGCGGTCGCGGTGAAGCGAATCGAGCCCTTGAAGGCCTGTGCTTCCAGCTTAGAGAGCCGCCGTCGTAGCCTTCTTGACAGGCGGTGCCATTCTCTTGACTGGGTGCGCCAATCAGCGTGGCTTCGCCGATAGCACGCCGTCTAGGCGTAGGGCTCTTCCGCCGTGAGGTGGCTCACGAGGAGCTTCAGGAAGAGCGCTGGGACGAACCACTCCAGGCCCGGCGTCGGCGCTAGGGCGTAGAGCCCGAAGGGGAGCGCCGCGACGGTGAGCAGCAACGCGACGCTTCGCTGGAGCCGACGAGGCACCCGCAGCACGAGAACGGCCGCCGCGAGTAGCGCCCCGTAGACCACACCGATGTAAGCGAAGTCCAGGTCGCGGAAGAGCCATCCCACGAGTCCGATCTGCGCGACGTGGAGCGCGACGAAGCTGAGATGCTGACGCGCCCCCTGGCCCGCGCGGTGGTACCACCGCTTCGCGCTCGACGTGGCGTTCGTGACCACCCCGCCGACGATGTCGAAGGCGAGGAGGCCCGCAACGACCGCCTGCGCGGTCGTCCAGTCCAGCCCCTGCGCGGCAGCATAGACGGGGAGGACGATGGCCGCAATGAGCGCAGGCACGACGGCCAAGGCCTGCTCAGCGGGCGTTGCGCCAGGGCCGATGAAGCGGTCCCACCCTCCGGCAAGACCAGGGCGAGGTACGGGCGCATGCCAATCGACGGGGGCGGATGGCTTGGAGGCAGACGCTTCGTAGTTGGACGACGTGGAGACGGGTCGCGTGCGGGTGGAGGCGTTTGGAGGAGACGTGAGCGTAGTCATGGGTAGAGGGTGTTGTAGTTCTGAAAGCGTGGAGATGGAGCTCGCTCGTAGGCCCGCGCTAGCGGAGGCGCGTCACGCGTCGCGTCTCGGAAACGGTGGCGGTGTAGAGGCGCACGACGTAGGTCCCGCTCGCCAGCCCGGCCCCGTCCAGCGGGACGGTGTGGGTGCCTGCTGGCAGCGCAGCACGGTCGAGCGGCTGCGCAACGCGGCGCCCGAGCAGGTCCAGCACCTCGACGCTGACGGTCTCAGCGGTAGCAAGGTGGAAGGCGAGCGTGGCGGTGTCCGCGAAGGGGTTCGGGTAGGCGGGATCGAGACGCACGCCGGTTTCGGGGAGCGCGTCGGGCTCTCCGGCGGTCGGCAGCAGCGCCGCGATCTCGGCGAGGGCGCGCTCTAGCACGTTGTCGCGGCCTTCGTCCAGCGCAGCCTCGCTCGGTACTTCGAACACGTCCGGCGGCACGCCCACGTACTCGAACTGCTCGCCGTCGCGCGACACGTAGCGCTCGTTGGAGAGCGTGAGGTCCCAGCCGTTCGGCAGCGCGACCTCGTACTGGTTCGAGAAGGCTCCACCTGTCGGCTCACCGACGAGGAGCACGTTCGGCAGACCGCGCAACGTGAGCGCCTGCACCTCGCCCGCGCTCCACGTCAGCCCGCTCGTGAGCACGACCACGGGCTTGCCCACGAAGGGGACACCTTCGGGCGCGATCAGCCGCGGTGCGAGGTCCGCAAACACGTCCGGCCCGCCGACTCGCGCCTGCTTCTGAAACGCGACGTACTCCTGATCCACGAACCGGCTCGCGAGCACGCGCCCGAGGTGGTCGAAGCCGCCCGGGTTGAAGCGGAGATCGAGGATGAGCGCGTCGAGGTCCTGCGCGTCGGCAAGCACGCCATCGAGCGCCTCGGCGAAGGCCGCGGCCTCATCGAACGGGGCCTCGGCGTAGCCCATGTAGCCGAAGGTGGCGAGGTAGCCGACCGACGCGCCGGGCGTCTCGGCACCGATAGTTCCGACCGCCATGAGCCCGTTGGGCAGCAACTCCAACTCGCCGTCGTCAAGCGTGCTGGCGATTGCACCGAGGACTTCCTCGATACGCTCGGCCATCCAAAGCGAGCGGATCGGCGGACGGGGGTCGAAGCCCCATCCCTCGTCTTCGGCGACAAGCCCACCATGACCGTCACCGAGCGGGGCGAGCATGGCCGCCAGCAGTTCGAACAGGTCCTCGTCCGAGGTCTGCGCGTCGAGGAGCGGACGGGCCTCGTCGTAGACCGCCTGCCAGTCCACGTCGGGGCGCAGATCGAAGAAAGAGAAGTGCTGGTCGATGGCATGCCAGAGCACCTCGAACGTGGCAACGGGGTCGTCAGTGGCCTCCGTGATGGGCCGGTCCGGGACCGCCTCGATGGTGACGAAGTCGATCTCGGTCCCGTCGGGCGTGGTCAGCGTGACCACATCGCCCGCACGGGAGAACACGCCCACCGGGACGGCCTCGCCGTTGTCGCCTTCTTCGAGGAGGAGGCCATCGTAGACGAGCGCGTCGGTCTCATAGCGGCTGACGGCGGTGAGTTGGTAGACCGCGCCCTCTCCGTCCTCAATGTCCAGGACAACGCCGTAGCCCAGCGACTCCCAGATTCCGTCCAGGTCGAGGTTCGTAGAGTTGAGCGGCTGGGCGTGGACGAGCGGTCCGAGCACGAGCAGGAGGAGGAACGCGAGCGCGAGGCGGAGGTGAGTCCGGCTTGGGAGGTAGCACATGGCAAGCAGAGAGCGTGGGGTGAAGAGAGGCAGGGCGCGACGTATGCGCCCCGTGTGCTTCCCTCTAGTGCGAGCCACGTGCCAACCCGCCGAACGAGCTCAAATCGGCGATTTTGAACGAAAATGACCGGTTTGGAGACCAGTCAGCCTCGCTATTGGCTGTCTCTTGCGCGGCATCTCGCGCGCGCGGCGATATCTCGCGCGTCGCCGCAGGGCCTGGGGTCTCGTCGATCCGTCCTCCCTCCCCATCCGTGTCGAGCGCCGAGAGCGCTGCACCGACATACCTGGGCGATTGGCACCTCGTGCACAAACGTTGGCGCGCGATGCCAAGAAGCGCGCCTCTCATTCGCTCGACTTTGGAAGCGTCTCGCTTTTCACCAACCCATGCGTCTGTCATGCACGACCACACCAACGCCACTGCCCACGATGAGGCATATTCCCATCTTCCGCCCGCCACTCCCCCTCGCAGAGCTAAGGAGGACGAGGCGTCAGCGCAAACGCTCGTCCGCCGCTTGATTGAGGAGGTCATCAATGGCCAGAACTATGCCCTACTCCCCGACCTACTGCACGCGGACTACATGTACCGCGCTCCCGGTGAAGAGCTGGTAGGCCCCGGCTCACTCCAGGTGCTGTTCAGCGGCTATCGCGAGGCCTTCCCCGACTTGCATGTTCGCATCGACAACCTCTTCGGGGACGGCGAACAGGTGGCGACGACCTTAACACTGACCGGTACCCACGCAGGTCCACTCATGGGCCTGCCTGCCACAGGGCGCTCAGTTTCAGTGGACGGCATCGTGCACAGCCGTGTGCGGGACGGGCGCATCGCCGAGGAGTGGGAGTTGCTCGACATGGCATCTCTGATGCAGCAACTCACGGCCGACGGCGCAGACTGAGCAGCGCGTTCCAACGTGCTACCCGTCAAGGAACCTCTGGAGTTCACACGCGCCGCAACGACGAGCGCCGGGCCACCTCGAAAGGCAGCCCGGTGCTCCGGTCGTGAGAAGGCCCTGGCGTGGGGACCTGAGGCGCTAGCGGAACGGATAGAACGTCACACCGACGTGCATGCGGACGCCTGCCATCCCGATCTCGATGTCGTCGTCGCGCCCGTCGAGCTCGCGCTCGAAGAGGCGACCGCCGGAGAACGTCGCGCCGCCTTCGAGCGCCACGCGCGGCGTGACGAAGTAGAGCGCGCCCGCCCCGGCGGAGAGACCGGCACCCGCGTAGGTCACATCGTCGCCGGGTAGGTCGGCCCCGGCTCCCATCACGAAGAGCGCAGCGTCGGCGTAGGGGACGAAGCGGTGCCCCGGACGGAAGTGGTAGCGCCCGCCGAGTTCGAGGTAGGCGAGGCCGGAGTCGTCGATGGCTTCCATGCCGGGAAGGCGACTCTCGCCCCCCAACGAACCGCCCTCGAAGCCGAGGTAGAGCGTGACGCGCCGGGAGAGGCCGTAGCCGACGCGCAGCCCGATGCTGCCGCCGCTGTCGTCCCCAGCGTCGTTGAAGGCGATGCCGTGGCCGCCGGAGCGGAGGTGTAGGAAGAGTCCGTCAGTGTTAGAGTAGGCGGGCCTCGCAGGGGCGTCGAATTGAGCGAAGGCTGACGCGGGGGCGATGAGGAGAAGGACGAGCGCGAGGCGTCGGGTAATGTGGTGCAGAGAGCGGTGCATGGTCGTACACGTATGGGTGGTCGGGACGAAGAGCAGCGCGCTCACGAGTCTGATGCGCTGCTGCTCGTTTCCTTTGCCAGCCGCGTGCCGATCCCAACCATGCCTCCCAATCGGCCCTGTTGCTTCAAAAACGTCGATTCGGCACCACGTACCGTCGGCTTTGTCGCGCGGTATCTCGCACAGGCGTGATATCTCGCGCGCGGCCCTCCTCCTATTCGTTGGGGGGGCTTCACGCGGACGGCTGCGGGCGCTCGATGCCGAGCTTCTTCATCCGCGAACGAAGGGTGCTCGGATTGAGGCCCAGTACATCGGCCGCGCCTCCGGCCCCCCGCACGCGCCACGCCGTCGTGCCGAGGACGTGCAGCAGGTGCGCGCGCTCGACAGCCTCCATCGTGAGGTCCGAACTGGTGGGGACAGTCGAGGGCGGGCGGGCGGCACCGAGCGGCTCGTCAAGGTGGAGCATCGGGCCGTCGGAGAGAATGACGGCGCGCTCAACGACGTTGGCTAGTTCGCGGACGTTGCCGGGCCACGCGTACGCGCCGAGCGCCGCCATGACGGCTTCGGGGACGGCCGGAATGGGACGGCCGAACCGCTGTGCCGCCTTCGCGAGCACGTGCTGGACGAGCAGCGGCACGTCGCCGCGTCGCTCGCGCAGCGGCGGGAGCTTGAGCGGCACCACGTTGAGGCGGTAGTAGAGGTCCTCGCGGAACGTCCCCTCGACCGAGCGCGCGGCCAGGTCGCGATTCGTCGCGGCGATCACGCGCACGTCCACGCGGCGCGTCTCGGGGCTGCCGAGCCGCTCGAACTCGCCCTCCTGCAACACCCGGAGCAGCTTGGCCTGGAGCGCGAGCGGCAGGTCGCCGATCTCGTCGAGGAAGATCGTCCCGCCGTCGGCCAGCTCGAAGCGTCCGATGCGGCGGGCCGTCGCGCCGGTGAAGGCGCCCCTCTCATGGCCAAACAGTTCGCTCTCGATGAGCGTCTCCGGCAGCGCAGCGCAGTTGACTTTGATGAGCGGGCGGTCGCGGCGCGGGCTCGCGGCGTGGACAGCACGGGCGAAGAGTTCTTTGCCCGTCCCGGTCTCGCCGAGGATGAGGACGGTCGCGTCGGTCGCGGCTACGCGCTCCACCTGGCCGAGCACCTTGGCGAGCGCTGGACTCTGCCCCACGATTCCGTCGGCGGCATGCACCTGCGCCACCTCGTCTCGGAGGTAGCGGTTCTCGTCCTGCAACCGGTCGCGCAGCGCCTCGACCTCCTTCAGCGCGGCCTGCAACTCAGCCGTGCGCTGCTCCACGCGCGCTTCGAGGTCGGCGTTGGCGGCTTTCAGTTCGTCCTGGAGCCGCCGGAGCGTGAGGTGCGTCTCCACCCGTGCGACGACCTCCTCGTGCTGGAACGGCTTCGTGATGTAGTCCTGCGCGCCCATGCTGAAGCCGCGCACCTTGTCCTCGGCGTCGGCCAGCGCCGTCATGAAGAGCACCGGGATGTGGCGCGTCTCGGGGTGGTGCTTGAGGCGGCGGCACACCTCGAAGCCGTCGAGGCCCGGCATCTGCACATCGAGAAGGATGAGGTCGGGCTGGCCGTGCCGCGCCTGCAGGAGCGCGCTCGCGCCGCTCTCGGCCACGAGGACGGTGTAGCCCGACTGGCTGAGGTGGTCGAAGAGCACGCCCACGTTGGCGGGCATGTCGTCCACGACGAGGACCGTACCGGCGCTCGGTTCGGGCAGGGCGGCGTCAGGCTCCGTGGTCATATGCGGGCTCCTCAGTCGTGATCGCGGTTCAGGTAGGGCTCAATGGTCGCACGGATCTCCTGCATGCGGAAGCGTACCGCGAGGGTGCGCAACTGTGCGCGAAACGCCGCCCCGGGGCGCTCTTGCTGGTCGGCCTCGTTGAGGGCGTCCTTCAAGCGCTGGATGTCACCGCGGAGTGCGAGGTCGTAGAGCACCGTGGCGTCCTCGGGCGTGGGCGGTGCGACCGGTGCGGGGTCGCTCTCGGCGTCCTCTAGCGAGCTGTCAGTGGCGGGATCGGGGTCGTCGGCCCACGTGAGGTCGAGTAGGTGATCGAGGGTGTCGAGCAGCGCGTCGATTTCGACGGGCTTGGGCAGGAAGGCGTCGCAGCCGAGGGCGAGGCTCTTGCGCTCGGTCGTGCTGAAGGCGCTCGCCGAGAGGGCCACGATGGGTACCGCCTCCAGCCCTGGCATGGCTCGCAGCCGTCGGGTCGCCTCGAAGCCGTCGAGGACCGGCATCACAAGGTCCATGAGCACCACGTCCGGGCGGGCGGCCTCGGCCTGCTGGAGCGCGTCGAGCCCGTTCTCAGCCTCTACGACCTCGAAGCCGAGCGGCGCGAGCACGCCTGCCAGAAGCGAGCGGTTCACGAGCTTGTCGTCCACCACGAGCACGCGCGGGCGGCCCTCCACGCGCCGGTTGATCCGCCTTCGCTCCGGCGAACGCGGGACCGCCTGACCGGCCAGCACGGGCACGACGAGGTCGAGCGTGAATCGGCTGCCAACGCCTGCCTCGCTCTCGAAGGTGAGCGTACCCCCCATCATGCGCACGAGGCGCTGGCTAATCGCGAGACCAAGTCCCGTGCCCTCGCTGACGTGCGCCGCGTCGGGAATCTGCTCGAAGGGCTCGAAGATGGCCGCGGCCTGCTCGGGCGCGATCCCGATGCCGGTGTCTTCGATGTCGAAGAGAAGCCGCACCGCCGGGCCGTCGTCCGAGGCTGCCTGGGACGCGCAGGCGCGGAGCGTGATATGGCCGCGCTCGGTGAACTTGACCGCGTTGCCGAGCAGGTTGAGTAGAACCTGACGCAGCCGCCGCTCGTCGCCCAGCACGACAGCCGGAAGAGTCGATGCGTCGTCCTCCTCGAAGACAAACGCGAGCCCCTTCGTCTCGGCCTGGACACGCGCAAGGTCCGACACCGTGCGGAGCAACTCCGGGAGGCGCAGCGGAGCCGTCTCCACCTCCAGCTTACCTGCCTCGATCTTGGCGAGGTCGAGCACGTCGTTGATGAGCGTGAGGAGATGCCGTCCGCTCTGCTCGATGACCCGGACCGATGCGCGGTGCGTCTCAGGCAGGTCGGCGTCGCGCTGAAGGAGTTGAGCGTAGCCGAGGATGCCGTTGAGCGGCGTCCTCAGTTCGTGGCTCATGCTCGCCAGGAACGCGCTCTTGGCCCGGTTGGACGTGTCGGCGCGGTCGCGCGCCTCGGCTAAGGCGGCTTCGGTCCGGCGGCGCTCCTCGATCTCCGTCTGGGCTGCCTCGAAGAGCCGTGCGTTCGTGATCGCGATGGCGGCCTGGTCTGCGACACCGGCGAGGAGTGCTTCGTGCTCGGCGGTGAACCGATCCGGCTCGGGGTGCCCGAAGATGAACCCGCCGAGCACGGTACCGTCGCGGCCCTGGATCGGCGCAGAGAGAAACGACCGAACCGGCGGGTGGTCGGATGGCATCCCACCGGGACCGCCCTCGTACCCACCATAGCGAGGGTCCACGAGCACGTCGCCGATGCGAAGCATCTCCTCGCCCATGAAGGTCGGGCGGAATATGTCCGTCATGCGCGGGAGCGGGTAGTGCGCGAATGCGGAGCGGTCGATGCCCGAGATCGCATAGTCCGTGTGGATGACGTCCTCGCGCATCTGGACATTGTAGAAGAAGGCCCCGATCTCGGCCCCTACAAGTTCACGACCGGCGTCAGCGAGGCGCTGCACGAGCCGGTCCAGGTCTAGTTCGACGGCGAGCGCGGCGTTGGTCTCATTGATAGTGCGCAGCACCTCTGTTTGTGCGGCGAGCGCGTCGGTGCGCTCGGCCACTTGCGCTTCGAGGTGCTGCGTCCGCGTGTCGATGTAGGCATCCATCGTCCCGTCGTGCTCTTGCATCGCGTCGGGGATGGAGAAGTGAAAGTGCGCAAGCTGCCATTGACGAGTATCTGGTGTCTTCTGGCCGTCCAGAGCCTCTTGGCTGCGTTGGTACACGAACGAGAAGCGCGCCGCTTCGACAACGGCCTCGCCTTCGACATCGACGGTGATTGTTAGTGCTCCGGTCGCGATGGCTGCGTCTGGACCGAGAAGTTGGATCCGTAGCTGAGGGATGTCGAGGTGGAAGTCATAGGACATTCCGGCCTGTTCCCGCTCGACCATCGCCCGCAGCATGGCTTTGCCTTCGTAGAAGTCATTCGGCCCTGTGCCATGACCCGTGAACGTTGGCATCACCGACGCGAGAAACCGCTCGGTTGAAGCCGGGTCGGGATCACTCCAGTCGTGCAGGGTGGCCCACACGGCGTCGCGGATCTCAGCGTCGAGGGGGCTCTTTGGCATCAATTGACTAGTGACGATACCTCGTGAGGGGCCGAAGCCGAACCAGCGGTTATGCGGTGGGCGATTGGCCGTGCCAGTAATCACTGCTGAAACTATGGCACTGAAGTACATCTCAGGGGTGGGCAATGATAGCGCCATTACAGCCCATTGAATGGTCGCCTCTGGGTTGGCGCTCAGTGCAGGCTATTCTAGTGACTTGTCGATTGTGCAGCGTACACAACGCTTCACCCAGAACACTCCGATGCTTCTTGAGGCGTACAAATGTGCGCTGAGTCCTCCAATCGGGGCAATCTCAGTTCCAGCTTGCATGGGGGTTCCAGCTTGCATGGGGGTTCCAGCTTGCATGGGGGTTCCAACGCATGGGGGTTCTCCCAATGCATGGGGGTTCTAGGTTGCATGGGGGTTTCAGCGATCCGCCCGATGGTGGTCTCATGTGCTGAAATTGAGAGGTTGCGTCACAAGAGCACATAGCTATCGGGACACGTGCTTGCGGACTCAGGGCCAGACTTCAGAGCATCTCTGTGAGACCGCAAAGGTGCTCGCGGCGGCGGCCAGATCCCTCGATTTGGACGAAGCCGATTCTGTTTGCCTCGATTGTCCAGTTGCACGATCACGCGCCCGAATCGGGCGAGCCCATCGCGTACCTGATCGCTGCTTCGATCGCTGTGTCGAGTTCGTCAATGCGGGATGCGGAGACGGAGGACCCGCCGCCGGTGGCTCGTTCCTTTAACCGGGTCCGCATCCGCGTTTTGGTACTCGGGGTGAGCGCAGACGCGTCGACGAGACCGAGCAGGTGATCGAGGCCGACCTTGGCAAGGCCAATCTGAGCAAGCTGTACGTCGAGATCCTTCACGCTCGGCGAAAGCGTGAGCGCCGGTATACGCAGTTTAGGGATACGATCATACCACGCCTGCCAACGTTGCGCGAGCATGGCCATCGTGCTCGCCGCCGCCAAGTCGGCCAACGTAAGCGCGCTCGTGAGCTTGAGTTGGCGTTTGACCTGCTGCTTGTATTGAACCTCGAACCGAAGAAGGTGGCCAGGTACTTTCGCCTCGTGTCCTTTGTCATAGACCGAGACCGTCCGGTACGACCAGGGATAGACGACACCGCGCTTCTCGTGGATAATGCGATCAACGCGCGAGATCGGTCCGAAGAGCGGGAGGTACTCAGCGACTGGGCGCGGTAGTTCTAGCGTAGCGGCTAGATCGAGGCGGTAAACGAGACCGTCGGCGGGGTTGAAGTCGAGGATAGTCGCAAGGTCGGCGGCGGCGGCGCGCACGTCGGCGGCGGTCATCGTCTGAACGTTGCGGCCGTAATACCAGCGGGGGAGGCTTCCCCGAATCGAAGTCTCCCCGTCAGGCTTGCGGGTGACCCTTAGCGTACCTAGGCGTCCATGCGTTGTTACTAGGCCGCTGCTTACGTCGCGCGTCTCGCGGCACGATTCAAGCTGGGCGATAGACCCGGTCTCAGGCACGCTGATGAGGACCGTGTCCACCATGGTCGTTGCAAAAACTGTAGTCTCGTCCCCATTGATATTTATTGGGGTTCAGCGACTGGTGGAGTCGCCACGAGCCGGCACGTAGCCCTCGCGGAAGTAGGCTAGAACCTCATCGGTAGGGAAGAGGATCGTGCGCCCCCGGCGGACAAAGGGAATCTGCCTCTTGGATTTCTTGTATTCGACTTGGCGTGCCGACCAACCTGTGAGCTCCATCAACTCCTTCTTCGTGAGCCACTCCTTGCGAGTAGCCTCTCGAATAAGCGAGGGGAGCGCCTCGGAAATACCAGACTGGACCGCAGCGTGGATGAGGGCCTGAAGAGTCTTTTCTGAGGAGATGATCAGAGGGGAGTCCATTGGGCTAGGAGGGCTTGAGTTGCGGTGTGGTGCCGCAGAGTAGCCCACCAATTACGCCGATGCTAACTGATCCTCCAGCCTAGTCGAATCGATTCTTAGTTCTAATGATACCAATTATTTTCTTTATAGTATCAATTTAAAGAGCTACGGTATCAATTCGGTAGATCAAGGGTCTGAATAATTCCTAACCTGATACGAACGTCATACCTTGCATAGATTCATGGTGCCTTCACCCTTACGAAGATTCCAGGCGGTAGCTCAAGTAAACCTACCTCTCTAGCTTTTTGGAGACGCTTCTTCGTGATTGCTGGGGTCTCCTGAAGTCTCTTCGCCACATCGTCTACAAGCGATTCAGGGATATAGGTGGCTGACCCTGTGTATCGCTTGGCTCGATAACGTCCTATCCCGTTATCGTGGATCAACAGCGTAGCGCACTCCGCGAAGTGTTCTACGCTCGGACGTCGTCCTGCTTTTAGGTTAGGATTTCCGGGTCCAGGCTCAAAGCGATCCCAGAAGACTCGGGGCTTTCTCGGAGGTCGTTTTGCAATCGAGACCTTCAGTAGGCTATGCGAATGGTCGTAATGGTCTAGGTGCTCCATCACGTTCGCCCTGAGCGGATTGCCATCCCCGCCGCGTTTGCGCGCCTGGTAGTACGCGTCCTTGAACGCGTCGATATCCTGCGCGTTAAGCAGTACGAGTGCGTGCTCCCATTCGCTCCTCAGACGGCGAATTGCCTCTTCGACGTCGATCTCGCCGAACATGATCGCGTCTATGGTGCGCATGCCATCACTCTCGCGGGCCCCGCCGAAGAAGTGGCGGAGTTCAAATTGCTCAGTGTCGGAGAGCAATACCCAGGGTGGTGCTAGTGACTCCATATGGTCTGTGTGAGCTTGTCCACAGCCTCGTTGTCACTCTGTTTGAGGTATTGATCCGTGGTGTGGAGGTACTTGTGGCCGAGCGACTTGCTAAGCGAATAGATGTTGCCCCCGTTGCGTAGAGCGTGGTCCGCAAAGCTGTGGCGCGCAACATGGAAGCTGAGGCCCTCGGGGGCTATGCCTGCGATCTCAGCGACCTTTTTGAGGTTCAGGTTGACCTGAGCATTTCTTGAACTGATTCGTCGCCGAAGATGAACGTCATCGCGTTCATCTCCATCCTCCAGGAGAGGGAAGAGGTAGCCATCTGACTCGATTACCCCGGATCGGTAGCGAGAAGCGATTGCTACTGCAGGTGGGGGCAGCATGATCGACATCGGCGTCCCCGTTTTCAGCATCGCGTACTTGACCCTATCCTCCTCGATGTCCGACACCTTCAGGGTCGCCACATCGCCGAAGCGCATTCCGGCTGCGAAGAAGGCGAAACAGAATGTGTCTCGGGCAATCGAGGGCCATGAGCCTTCTGGCAGGTCAGCGGACAAGAGCGCCTGAACATCGCTAATGGAAAGCTTGCGGCGGTTCGGTCTGACGGCCTTCGGCTTCTCGAATACGAGAAATGGGTTTTGATCAGGCCGTATCACGTTTTCACGGATAGCCTGCTTTACGACTCGCCCAAGGCGCGACAACTCCTTGCGGGTCGTGTTGGGGCTGTTCCCGCACGTATCCCGAAGGTGATGCTCAAAGGCGTCGAGCGCGGTTCGGTCGAGTTCTTCCCAGGCTATAGAAGTGCCAAGGCAGGCTTTGAGCTTGCCAAGCGTCACCCGGTATTTCTTCCACTCCCATAGTTTCCCGGCCGCATCCAGACGATCAACGAATTGCTGGAAGTAGTCGGTCAGACTACCACCCGACCCAGCGATTGCGTCCTTGACTTGATCGGCGGAAACCGATTCGAGAGCGGCCTTCTCGGCTTCGATCCGCAACGCGCGAAGTCTCGCGTTAAGAGCGGTCGCGATCTCATGCGAGGACCGGACTTGCTCTTTGGTTGCGTTCCAGTATTTGGGGGCGAGATAGACCCCAGTTGCGGTGTACCGTGATTTCCGGTTCGCGGTGACACGGATGTAGACTGGGGCCTCGCCATTCGCACGTTGCTTTGACTTACGCAGAACGAGCTTGACGGTGGGCCGACGCACAGAGTTCACGGGTATGGGTACAACATAGGTACAACAAATTACGGGGTAGGGTGCAGTTGTACCATGCAGCCAAGAACCGAAAACAGGCAATATGGCCCAAAAAGGGCACTATGGCTGCAACGGAACGCAGCCGAACAGCAGAACCCGAATCCAGTAGAGCCCACCTTGGATCCCCTCGCAAGCCATGTGCTTACGAGGGGTTCTGTTTTGGTGATATCACGCGAGATACACCCCTGGCCCGGTTCTGCTATCCCGGCCGCGCGCCGTGCCCGACGTGGATGTCAAGCGATTCGAGAGAGGGCGCAACGAGCCGACGCCGACCTTCCCGTGCCCGACGCTGCTACAGGGACACCGTGGTAGCGCTCGTCGCGCGGGCGAGCGCTTCGGTGAGGGTACGCTTGCGGACGGGCTTCGCCACGTGCTCGTCCATGCCTGCGGCGAGGCAGCGCTCGCGGTCCGTGTCGAGCGCGTTCGCGGTCAGACCGATCACGTAGGGCGTGCGTAGCACTCGGGCTCCGCGCGGAGACGGCGTGTTGCTTCGAGGCCGTCGAGTTCGGGCATCTGCACGTCCATCAGCACCACATCGTAGCGCGTCGCCGCGAGGGCGTCGAGGGCCGCCTGCCCGTTGTCTGCCAGGTCCGCGCCAGCGCCGAGGCGCCGCAGCATCGCGAGCGCGACGCGCTGGTTGGCCGGGTTGTCTTCCACGAGGAGCACGCGTCGCCCGCCCAGGCCGGTGTCGGCGGCGGCACCCGTCCCGGCGGACGCCACCGTGGGCGTGCCCGAGGCCCCATCGCCCGAGACGAGCTCCCTGGCGGGCCCCACGGCGGGACGCAGCGCTTCAACCAGCGCGCGGCGCAGTGCCGCCTGCTTCACGGGCTTGGTGAGGACGGCTGCCAGGCCCAGCCGCTCGGTTATGGCACGGCCCAGTTGGTCACCGATGGAGCTCAGGACGACCAGCGGAAGCGCAGCGGCCTCGTACTGGTCGCGGATCGCGGCGGCGAGGCCGAGGCCGTCCATCTTGGGCATGTGCATGTCGAGGATGGCGAGGCCGGGCAGCGGATGCGCGTCGAGCCAGCGGAGGGCGGCAGCGGGGTCCTGAAGCAGGACCGGGCGGGCCCCCCAGGCACCGAGTTGGAGTTCGAGGATGCGGAGGTTGACGGCGTTGTCGTCCACCACGAGCACGCGCTGCCCGTCGAGGGAGGCCGGGGCGGGCGGAGGTGGCTTGTCGAGCGCAGGCCCGACGGGGACCTCCAGGGTGAGGTGGAACGTCGAGCCGGTGCCGACCTCGCTCTCGGCCCACAGCTCGCCGCCCATCAGCCCGACGAGTTGGCCGCTGATGGCGAGCCCGAGACCGGTGCCGCCGAACTGCCGCGTCGTCGAGGCATCGGCCTGCGTGAGCGAGCCGAAGACGTGGTCGAGCTTCTCGGCTGGAATGCCGATGCCGGTGTCCTGCACGGCGATGTGAAAGGCCGCCGTGGCGCTGTCGAGCGGCCGGTCGAGGAACGCCTGCACCGAGACGCCGCCCGTCCGGGTGAACTTGACCGCGTTCGAGAGCAGGTTGGTCAGCACCTGCCGCAGACGATGGACGTCGCCGACGAGCGTGGCCGGGACGGCCGGGTCGATGAAGCAGCCGAGGTCGAGGCCTGCCCGCGTCGCGGCGACCGCGACGACGTCCAGCACGTCCTCGATGAGCGGGCGCAGCGCGAAGGGCTGCGCCTCCAGTTCGACGTGCCCCGCCTCGATCTTCGAGAAGTCGAGGATGTCGTTGATGATGCCCAGCAGCGCGTTGCCCGACGTGTGGACAATCTCCACGAACTCGCGCTGCTCCTCGTCCAGGGGGGTCTCGCGGAGCATCTCCGTCATGCCCAGCACGCCGTTGAGCGGGGTGCGGATCTCGTGGCTCATGTTGGCCAGGAACTCGCTCTTGGCCTGCGCGGCGGCCTCGGCGGCCTCCTTCGCCTCGCGCAGGGCTGCCTTCGTGCGCTTGGCTGCCGTGATGTCGCGCGAGATGCCCACGAGGCCCGTGACCTGGCCGTCGGCGTCGTAGAGGGGCACCTTCGTGGTGGAGAGCCAGCGCAGATCACCGTCCATCTCGAACGGCTCCTCCTTATCGACGAGCGGGGTGCCGGTCTGGACGACGCGCAGGTCGTCGCCGAGCACCTCGGCCGCGACATCGCGCTCGATGGGGGCCTCGACGTCGGATGCGCCCAGCCCGTGGGTCGGGTTCGCATAGCCGAGTGCGCGGGCGCTGGCCAGGTTGCGCAGGGTGGCGCGTCCGGCGAGGTCTTTCGCGTGGCGGCGGGCTTGAAGACGAGCCAGCCCAGCATAGCCAGCATGAGTAGCATGGCGATCAGCAGCGTAATCTCGATGACGCGGACCTGCCGGTTGGCCGCCGCCGAGAGCGCGTCCAGGGTGAACACGATCTCGTCCCTGCGCACGAGGTAAGCATCGCTTCCCGGCAGGATTGTGTTCAGGGCCGCCTCCACGCCTACGGCGTCGTTCTGAGCACGGGCGCGGCCGAGGGCAACCACCGCTGCCTCAATCTCGCCGATGTAGGGCGTCAGCGTCTCCATCGAGGCACGGAGGGCCGGATCTGTAAACCCGGACAGGCGCAGCGCTGCGTCGCCATCGAGCAGGCCGCGATGGGTGCGCACCCAGTCCGCAACGTCCGCTTCGAGCGCGCTCATCGGGGTGTCGGCCCGCGCTACCGCCTGTGCGTCCTCGGCGATGCGCTGGCTAAGCATCCGCTGCCGACCGGCGAGGTTGACCTCATGGGCATCCTCTGCTCGCTGCACCAGTTCCACCTGCACCACCGCCTGCTCGGCGATCGCCAGCAGCACGATGAGCGCCAGAGCGACGAGATAGCGACGCGTGAGCACGCCGCGAATGTCGCACACGCCCCGTGTATGCGCTGGGGGTACGCTATCGCCCTGGACAGCGGCCTCCGGGTCTTTGTCCCCATCCAGAGGATGGATCCGCGCCGTCCTCTATGCACGCTCGCCCATTCGTCCCCGTCGCGCCTCGCCCTGAGCCGCTCAGTCACGCGCCACTCAGTCACGCGTGTGGCTGAGCAGCCACGCGTAGAGCGCCGGGTCGGCGTACGTCGCCGTCCACGCGTCGTGCGCAGCTTCGGGGTAGACGGTCAGCTTCACCTCGCCGCCGGTCGCGTTGATGGCGCGGGCCATCTCGGCGGAGCGCTCCAGCGGCACGATGCCGTCGAGGGCCCCATGGAAGGCCCAGATGGGCGTCTCGGCAAACGCCGGGGCGCGGAAGGGGAGGCCGCCGCCGCAGACGGGGGCCGCCGCGGCGAAGCGGTCCGGGAAGTGCATCACGAGGTCCCACGTCGCGTAGCCGCCCATCGAGAGGCCCGTCACGTAGACCCGCGCCGGGTCGATGCGGTGCGTCGCTTCGATGTGGTCGATCAGCGCGCCGAGCTCGCGGGCCTCCCAGCGCGGGCGGGCGGCAGGCAGCTGCGGCGCGACGAGCACGAACGGGAACGCGCGGCCTTGGCGGACCTCCTTCAGCGGGCCGTGGATCGCCACGCGGGCGAGATCGTCTCCTCGCTCGCCGGAGCCGTGGAGGAAGAGCACGAGCGGCCACCGGGTATCCTCGTTGGCCTCGTAGCCCTCGGGCAGCACGAGCGCGTAGGGGAGCGCGACGGGCAGCGCCGCCTCGAAGGTGGCAGCCTGGGATGAGGACGGCAACTCCGGCGACTGGGCGCAGGTGGCAAGCGGCATAGCAACGCAGAGACAGAGGAGGAGACGCATGGCAGGGATGCAGGTGGGCCTCCGAGATGATAGCCACGGGCGAAGTGACGCGCGCCGGTGCGTTAGCTTTGCACCCATACGTCCCCCGCTCTCGCCCGCACCGCTCCCCGATGCCGCTCTCCTGGAACGAGATCAAGACCCGAGCCGCCGCCTTCGTCCACGAGTACCGCGACGAGACACGCGAGCACGCCGAGGCCAAGACCTTCTGGGACGCCTTCTTCAACGTCTTCGGCGTGTCGCGGCGCAAGGTGGCCTCGTTTGAGGAGGCCGTCAAGAAGGCGAGCGGCCGGCAGGGCTTCATCGACCTCTTCTGGCCGGGCGTCCTCATCGCCGAGCACAAGTCGCGCGGGCGCGACCTCGACGCCGCCTACGGGCAGGCCCTCGACTACTTCCCCGGCCTGGACGACGCCGCACTGCCACGTTACGTGGTCGTCTCCGACTTCGAGCGTCTCCGCCTGAACGACCTCGACACCGGCGACGCGGTCGAGTTTGCTCTGCTGGACCTCCTCGACCACATCGAGCGCTTCGGCTTCATCGCGGGCTACGAGAAGCGCAGCTACGACGAGCAGGACCCCGTCAACGTCCGCGCGGCCGCCAAGATGGGCGACCTCCACGACCGCCTCAAGGACGCGGGCTACACCGGCCACGACCTCGAAGTCGTCCTCGTGCGCCTCCTCTTCTGCCTCTTCGCCGACGACACAGGCATCTTCACCCCACGTGGTCTCTTCGAGGACTACCTCCTGACGCGCACCGCCGAGGACGGCAGCGACCTCGGCGGCAAGCTCACCGTTCTCTTCGAGGTGCTCAACACCCCGCCGGAGGACCGCCAGCGCACCCTCGACGAACAGCTTGCGGCCTTCCCCTACGTCAACGGTGCGCTCTTCGCCGAGCGCTTACGCACGGCACACTTCAACGCCGACCTCCGCACCCAACTCCTCGACGCCTGCGCGCTCGACTGGGGGGCCATCTCGCCCGCCATCTTCGGCGCGATGTTCCAGAGCGCGATGGACGCCGAGGCCCGCCGCGAACTCGGCGCGCACTACACCTCCGAGCAAAACATCCTGAAACTGATCGGCCCGCTCTTCATGGACGGCCTCCGCGCCGACTTCGAGCGCGCGAGGGCGCGCAACAGCCGCCCCGAGCTCGACCGCTTCCACCGCCGCCTGGCGGACCTCCGCCTGCTCGACCCGGCCTGCGGCTGCGGCAACTTCCTCGTGATCGCCTACCGCGAGCTGCGCCGCCTGGAGATCGAGGTGATCCGCGAACTCTACCGCCGCGACCTCGAACGCGGCCAGCGCGTCACCAACATCGCCGACGTGCTGCGCGTGAACGTGGACCAGTGCTTCGGCATCGAGATCGAGGAGTTCCCCGCGCAGATCGCGCAGGTGGCGCTCTGGCTCATGGACCACCAGATGAACACCGAGGTCTCCACCGCCCTGGGGGAGTACTTCACGCGCCTCCCGCTCCGCCGCGCCGCGCACATCCGCCACGGCAACGCGCTCACGTTCGACTGGGCCGCCTGCTTCGGCGACGACCAGCCCCCCACGTTCGACTACATCCTCGGCAACCCACCGTTCGTTGGGAAGAAGGAGCAGACGACGGCGCAGAAGCAGGACCTCAGAGCCGTCATGCACGGCGTCAGGGGTGCAGGCGTGCTCGACTTCGTGACAGGGTGGTACATCCGTTCAGCGCAGTACATGCAGGCACACCCAGAGACGGCAACAGCCTTTGTCTCTACCAACTCGATCAGTCAGGGCGAGCAGGTGGGCATCCTCTGGAACGAACTCTTCACCACGTATGGCGCGTCGATCCACTTCGCGCACCGGACGTTCCAGTGGTCGAACGAGGCCCCCGGTAAGGCGGCGGTCCACTGTGTCATCGTCGGCTTCGCGCTCGTCGAGGCACCGGGACGACGGCGGCTCTTTGAGTACAACGATGTTCGCGATGAGCCCCACGAAGTCAAGGTGGCGAACATCAATCCGTACCTCGTTGACGCACCCAATGTGGTTGTGCTCAAACGGTCGAAGCCGGTCAGTGCGGATGCACCCCCGATGTCGTACGGGAGCATGCCGATTGACAGCGGCAACCTGATTCTCTCGCCTGAGGAAGCGGACGAGATTCTGCAGAAGCATCCCGAGGCAGCTCCCTTCATTCGTCCCTACTTCGGAGGCAATGAGTTCCTGAATAGCGACGCGCGCTACTGTCTCTGGCTTGTAGACATTCCGCCTGCCGTGCTCCGCGCGCTCCCGCCCATCCTTGAGCGCGTCGAAGCGAACCGGGTCTACCGCTTGTCGAGCGGGCGCGCGGCGACGAATAAGCTGGCGGCGACGCCGACGCTCTTCGGTGAGATCCGCCAGCCCGACACGCGCTTTCTCCTGGTACCCAAGGTGTCTTCGGAGAACCGGGACTACATGCCGGTTGGCTATTTCGAAGCAGAGAACATCGCCAGCGGCTCCGCCCTCATCATCCCGGACGCCGACGGCTATCACGTCGGGGTGCTCTCCTCGACTATGCACATGGCATGGATGCGGTATGTCGCCGGTCGCATGAAAAGCGACTACCAATACTCTGCACGTATCGTCTACAACAACTTCCCCTGGCCGGAGGCGACCGCGAAGCAGCGCACGCAGGTCGAAGCTGCCGCCGAGGCCGTGCTCGATGCCCGTGCGCCGCACCTCGACGCGGGGGCCACGCTGGCCGACCTCTACGATCCGCTCGCGATGCCGCCTGCGCTCACGAAGGCCCACAACACCCTCGACCGGGCGGTGGACCGCGCCTACCGCCCGCAGCCGTTTACGTCGGAGGCCAACCGCGTCGCGTTCCTCTTCGAGCGCTACGAGGCCCTGACCAACGCCCTCTTCGCCGAGCAACCGAAGCGCACCAAGAAGCGCCGCCGCTGACCCTCGACCTGTGACCCTCGACCTGTGACCCTCGACCTGCGACACCGCGCAGCGGCCTACTCGTAGCGCAGCGTCCGCACCGGGTCGGCGGCCGCCGCGCGCATCGCCTGCGTGCCTACGACGGCGAGTGCGAGCAGGAGCACGCTGAGACCCGCCGCGAGGAAGAGCCCCGGCCCAAGGTCGATGCGGTAGGCGAAGCCGTCGAGCCAGCGGCGCATACCGAACCACGCCAGCGGCACGGCCACGAGGCTGCCGAGGAGCACCAGCCGCCCGAACTCGCCCGTGAGCAGCCGCACGATGTCGGCCACGCTCGCGCCGAGCACCTTGCGCACGCCGATTTCCTTCGTCCGCCGCTGCACCGTGAACACGACGAGCCCGAAGAGCCCGAGCAGCGCGATGCCGAGCGCGAGCAGCGTGAAGAACGTCACCGCCCGGCTGAGCATCCGCTCGTGCGCGGCGAACGCAGCGAAGTTGTCGTCGAGGAAGGCATAGCGTAGCGGCTCGTCGGGCGAGAAGCGCGTCCAGAGCGGCTGGAGTTGGTCGAGCACGTCGGCCCCGCCTGCGGCGCTCAGCCGTACGACGAGGTCGGAGCCGCCCTCGGCATAGGTCAGCGCCACCGGCTCGATCTGGTCGCGCAGCGACTGGAAGTGGAAGTCGTCCACGACGCCGATCACGCGCCGCCCGCCGCCCACGTCCTGGCCGAGCGGGTCGTCACCCAGCCCGAGCACGCGCACGGCGGCCTGGTTGAGCAACACCGCTGACGAATCGGAGGCCATGCCGGTGAACGTCACGCCCTCGCGGACGCGCAGGCCGAGCGTCGCGATGGCGTCCTCGTCGAGCGCGAACCGCTGGAGCGTGAGGCCTTCCTCCATCGCGGGCGTCTGGAAGAGCATCCGAGCGATGCTGGAGCCCGTCGGGACGCGGTCGGCGAACGCCGTCTGCTGCACCGCCGGGAGCGCGGCGACGGCCTGTCGAAACGCCTCGGCCTGCGTGCCAAGGGCGCTCGTCTTCACCACGACCACGCCCTCGGGGGTAAAGCCTTTGTCCGCGGTGCGCATGAACGACAGCTGCTGGTGCACCACAAACGCGCTCGCCGTCAAGGCCACCGCCACGGCGAACTGCCCGGCCACGAGCGTGCCGCGTAGCCACTGGTTGCTCGCCACCGTCCACGTCCCCTTGAGGATGCGTGCCGGGCGGAAGCTCGACAGGTACACCGCCGGATACAGCCCGGCAAGCAGGCCGACGCCCACAGAGACGCCGAGGAGCGCGAGGAGGTAGCGGGGCTCGGCGAAGAGGCCGTCCACGAGCACCGCGCCCGTCGTGTAGGTGAACGCCCCGAGCATGGCCTCGGCGAGCAGCGCAGCAAGGGCTGCCGCCACGATGCCGAGCACGATAGCCTCGGTGAGAAACTGCCGCACGAGCGTGCCACGGCTCGCCCCCACCGTCTTCTTGACGCCGACCTCGCGCGCCCGCACCGACGCCCGGGCGGTCGAGAGCGTGACGTAGTTCACGCCGGCCACCACGAGCACGAACAGCCCGATGAGCGCGAGCGCGTAGACGAGCGCCGGGTCGCCGCCGGGCTGCGCCTCGAAGTTGAGGTCGGAGTGCAGGTGGATGTCGCGGAGCGGCTGCGCCCACAGGCGAACCGCCATCATCGACGCGGCCCACTCCTCGTGGGTGCCTGAGAACCCGCTCGCCGGATACGCGTGCGTCCGCTCGATCTCGTCAAGCGCGGCGTCGAGGTCGGCCTGTGCGGCGTCGGGGCGGAGGCGGACGTAGGTGTAGGCCCCGGCGCTCGTCCAGTTGGTGCTGGGCTCCGCCTGGTCGAGCGGGAGCCACAGCACCGCGTCCAGGTGGGACGGGCCCGGCGGCGCGGCCACGACGCCCGTGACGCGGTGGGGCGTCCGGTCGGCGCCGATCAGGAGCGTCTGGCCGAGCGGGTCGGTCTCGCCGAAGTACGTCTGGGCAAGGTCCTCGCGGAGCACCACTTCGTCGGGGGCGCGCAGCACGTCGTCGGGGCTGCCGTGGAGGAACGCATAGCCGAACACGTCGAAGAAGGCGCTGTCGGCGAGGAGCACATCGGCCTGCTCGTAGCGCTGCGCCCCCACGTGCACGACGGTGACGCTGCCCGACCCCTGGACGCGCGTGGCCTGCTCCACAGTAGGCACCGTCTCCATGAGGACGTCGGCTAGATGCGTCTGGCTGACCGCAAAGCCACCCATCTCGAAGAAATCGGTCACGACGCGGTACGTCCGGTCGCCCTCCGGGATGTGGCGGTCGTGCGAGAGCTCCTGCCGGACATACAGCCCGAGCACGAAGGCCGCCGCGATGCCCAGCGCGAGGCCGCCCACGGTGAGCAGCGAGTAGGCGGGGTACTTCGCGAGCGTCCGAACGGCGACGCGGAGGTGGGTGTTGGTCATGGGTCGTAGGTCCGTAGTCGCAGGTCGTAGGTCAAATCAGACTCAGACCTGCGACCTCGGACCTGAGACCTGTGACACCGCAAAGCGGCTACTCGTAGCGCAGCGCCTTCACGGGGTCGGTTGTGGCGGTGCGGATCGACTGGTAGCTCACCGTGAGCGCGGCCACGAGGAGGGCAGCGAGGCCCGCGCCGACGAAGGCCCACCACGGCATCGGCGTGGCGTAGGCGAAGCTCTGGAGCCACTGCCGCATCAGCAGGTAGGCGACCGGCATCGCCAGCACCGCCGCGATCACGACGAGGCGCGTGAACTCGCCCGCAAGCAGCCGCACCAGGCTCGGCACGGACGCCCCGAGCACCTTGCGCACGCCGATCTCCTTCGTCCGCTGCTGCGCGAGGAAGCTCGCCAGCCCGAAGAGCCCCAGGCACGCCACGAAGACGGCCAGCAGCGTGAAGGCGAAGAACACCTGCCCGAGCTGCCGCTCCTGCGCGTAGAATCGCTGGAAGTCCTCGTCGAGGAAGATCGAGTCGTAGGGGTAGCCGGGCTCGAAAGCCGTCCAGGACGTTTGGAGGTGGGCTAACGTGGCCGGAAGGTCGTCCGCGCGGACGTGCACGGCGACGTGGCGGGCGGCGTAGGGATCCATCGAGAGCGTGAGCGGACGGATCTGGCGGTGCAGCGACTCGAAGTGGAAATCTTCCATCACGCCCACGACCGTCCGGATGATCATCCCATCGAGCTCGATCTGCCCCACCTGGCGTCCGATGGCTTCCTCGACGGTCCACCCGAATTCGCGCACGGCGGCCTCGTTGAGCAGCATGGCCCCCGTGGAGTCGGTCGACTGCGCCGGGTCGAACGTCCGTCCCGCCACGAGCGGCACGCCGAGCGTTTCGAGGTAGTCGTGGCTGACGCGGCCTGCAGCCAGGACGTAGACATCCTCCGGCGGCGCATCGACCGGGCGGAACGAGGTCGTGTTGGCCGTGCGCCCCGGCAGGAAGTCCGCGCCGGCGGCCTCCTCGATGCCGGGGTGGCCGACAAGCGTCTGGAGAAACGTGTCGATGTCGCCGCGCGCCGCGTCGGAGATCACCGGCACGGTGACGACCTGGTCGCCCTCGAAGCCAAGCCGGGAGGACTGCATGTGCTGGAGCTGCTGGTAGACCACCGCGGTCCCGATCAGCAGCGTCACCGACACCGCGAACTGCGCCACCACGAGCACGCTGCGTAACCGCCCGCTCTTCGCGCCCCGGCCGATCTGGCCCTTCATGACCGTCACCGGCTCGAACGACGAGAGCACGAAGGCCGGGTAGAGCCCCGCGAGCACGCCGCACACGAGCGCGATGGCCAGGAGCGCCCCCCCCAGCCCAGCAGCACTGCCAGTCGTGAAGGCCAGCATCTTGCCCGAGAGGGTCTCGAAGAGCGGCAGCGCCAGCACGACGAGGAGCGCGGCCACACCCGCCGCCGCGAGCGCCAGCAGGACGGACTCGCCGAGGAACTGCCCGATGAGCCGCCGCCGGTCGGAGCCGAGCACCTTGCGCAGCCCGACCTCGCGGGCTCGGTTCGCCGAGCGCGCCGTCGAGAGGTTGGTGAAGTTGATCCCAGCGAGCAGGAGGATGAAGAGCGCGACGGCGGAGAGCGCGTACACATAGCGCACGTCGCCGGTGGGGCCGACCTGGCCGGTGCCGCGCGGCTGGAGATAGAGGTCGGGAAGCGGCTGGAGGAAGTAGCCCCACTCGGTGCCTGCGGCGTCCGCCTCGTCGAGGGTGGTGCCCAGGTACAGCTCGACCTCGGGCGCGACGTACTGCTCGATGATGCGCGGGAAGGCGGCCTGGACGCTGGCGACCTCGGCGTCCTCGCGGATCCGGATGTAGGTGTACATGAAGTGCGACAGCCAGATCGGCTGCATGTCGTCGATGACGGTGACGAGCGACAGGATCACCTCCGCCTGGAGGATGCTGCTCGACGGGAAGTCCTCGACGACCGCGCCCACCGTGTAGTCGGTCTGCCGGTCGAGCCGCAGCGTCTGCCCAACGAGGTCGGCGAAGCCGTTGCGCGTGTCGAAGTGCCGGGCGGCGGCGGAACGTGTCAGGACGAGGCTACCGGGCTGGGCCAGGGCCGCCGTCGGGTCGCCGGCGAGCGCTGGGTGCGGGAAGACCTCGAAGAAGGTCGAGTCAGCCCAGATGAGCGCGTCCTCGAAGAGCGGGCCGTTTCCACCCGGATGCTCCATGAGCTGCCGCCGCGGCCCGAGCACGCGCGTGGCGGTCTCGACCTCGGGCACGTCGGCGACGAGCGTCGGCCCCATCGGAATCGCCGAGGTGCCGATCTCCATGTCCTGCGCGCCCATCCGCGCGTCGAGGCCGACCTGGTAGATGCGGTCGGCGTCGGGGAAGTGCTGCTCGTAGCTGAGCTCGTCCTGCACGTAGAGCCCGATCAGCAGCGCCGCCGCGAGCCCGAGCGCGAGGCCGCCGACGTTGATGAACGAGTAGCCGGGCTGCTTGCGCAGCGTCCGGAAGGCGACGAGGACGTAGTTCTTGAACATGGGGGTGGGGTCGCAGGTCGGGGGTCGTACGTCGCAGGTCGGCCAAACAGCGGCCCTGCGTCACGCGGCGTTCAGCAAGCCCCGAACCAAGCCCTAAAGGATCGCCCTAGGCCAAAATCAGGCGAGGTGACTGTGCGAATTCGCACACCGGGTGCGCCCTTCGAGGTGGCTGTCGCCTGGTGACTAGACACGATGCCTGACTCGGCTCCCCCTATTCTCGCTCCGCTCGAATTGTCCCCCTCACGCGTGAGGGGGACAGTTTTCCGACCCTTCACGGGGAGGAAAACGGGGGGTGCGGCACCACCTCAGCGCTGATCCGATTGCGACCTGCGACCCTCGACCTTAGACCCGCGACGCCGCAAAGCGGCCTACTCGTGCCGCAGCGACGCCACCGGATCCGCCGTTGCCGCGCGGACGGCGTGAACGCTCACCGTGAGTAGCGCGACCGTCGCGGCGAGCCCGCCAGCCACGAGGAACGGCCCTGGGCCGAGGTCGATGCGGTAGGCGAAGTGATCGAGCCAGCGCTGCATCGCCCACCAGGCGAGCGGCGTGGCGGTCACGAACGAGACGGCAACCAGGCGCGTGAACTCGCCCGAGAGCAGCGCGACGACGCTCGTCACCGACGCCCCGAGCACCTTGCGCACGCCGATCTCTTTGCGGCGGCGCTCGGCGGTGTACGCGGCGAGCCCGAACAGCCCCAGGCAGGCAATCGCGATGGCGAGGCCCGCGAACAGCGCGAAGACGCGGCTGAGCCGCTCTTCCTGGCGATAGAGCTCGTCGAACGCGTCGTCGAGGAAGCGGTAGGTGAACGGTGCCCCGGCGACGAGGGCGTCGAGTTGGGTGCGGACGTGGCCGAGCGCAGCGGGGATGTCGTCGCGGACGCGCACGAGGAGCGCGCTGCCGACACCCGGCCGCAGCGGGATCAGCAGCGGCTCGATCTCGCCGTGCAGCGAGGCGAAGTGGAAGTCCCGCACGACGCCCACGATGGGCGCGCTGTACTGGTGGCTGTCCCACACCAGCACCGCGCCGAGGGGATCGTCGAGCCCGAGTTCGCGCACAGCGGTTTCGTTGAGAAGCCACGCGGTGGTGTCAGCGGGTGCGGTGCCGTCGATGCTCCCGCTGGAGAAATCGCGGCCTGCCACGAGCGTGAGGCCGAGCGTCTCGGCGTAACCTGCGTCCACGCCCCAGGCGAGGCGGACGCCCGTGGCTGCGTCGGGCGCGTCGGCGTCGCGGCGGATGTTGTCCATCGGGTAGCGCGAGCCGGGGGCGACCACCGCCATCGAGGCGTGCTCGATGCTGGCGTGCTGCTCGATGCGCTGCATGAAGCCGTCGAGGTCGCGCCGGGCGACGGTGGCAGCGGCCCCGCTGAGGGTGACCTCGGCGACGCGCTCCTTGTCGAAGCCGAGCGCCTTCGTGCGGACGTGCTGGAGCTGCTGGAAGACCGTCGCGGTGCCGACGAGCATGAAGATCGACAGGGCGAACTGCACCACCACGAGGCTGCGGCGCAGCCGGTTGGCCTCGCGGCCGGACGCCTTGCCCCAGAGCGCCTTCGTCGGACGGAAGCCGGAGAGGTGCCACGCCGGATACCATCCCGCGAGCAGCCCCGTCACGAGTCCTAATCCGGTCAGCCCCCCGATCACTGCGGGCGTGACCACGACCGCCAGCGTGAACGTCTTGCCGGTCAGCCCGTTGAGCACGGGCAGCGCGAGGGCGATGAGTCCGAACGCCAGCACGAGCGCCGCGAGGCTGATGAGCACCGCCTCGCCGAGGAACTGCCGAGCGAGCTGGGCACGTGTCGAGCCGAGCGCCTTGCGGACGCCGACCTCGCGCATCCGCGACGCGCTCCGCGCCGTCGTCAGGTTCACGAAGTTGACGATGGCCAACACCAGCACGAACAGCGCCACGAGCAGGAAGACGGTCACGTAGAGCGCGTCGCCGTTGGGGGCGTACTCCTTCTCCAACGCCGAGTGCAGGTGGATATCGGCGAGCAGCTGGAGCGGCAAGGTGATGAGGGCGCTCGCAGGTTCGTCCGATAGCGCTCCGTAGAAGGCGTCGACGAAGCCGGGCAGCTTGGCCGCGACGGCCTCGGTCTCTGCGCCCGGACGAAGGAGGAGGTAGGTGTAGAACCCCGACCACCCGATGGCCTGGTCGGGGTCGAATCCACTGCTGCGGTAGAACGTTGCCATCGAGACGACATAGTCGAAGGCGAGATGTGTGGTCGCGGGAAGGTCGGCGATGACGCCGGTCACGGTGAGGTCGTCCCCGCCCGGCCAGCCGAGGGTCTGGCCCATCGGATCAGCGTCGCCGAATAGCGTCCGGGCAAACGACGCGGTGAGCACCACCGTCTGCGGCTGCGCGAGCGCCTGCGCCGGATCGCCCTGGAGGAGCGAGTGCGTGAAGACCCGGAACAGCGTCGAGTCGGCATACACGCCGCCGCTCGCCTCGAAGCGGTCGCCGTCCACGATGAGGGTCTGCGACGCGTTCACCGGATAGAACCGCGTCACGGCCTCGACCTCGGGGATGGCCTCCGCCAGCGCGGCCCCGACGGGGGGACCGATGGGCGCCCAGTGCCGCCCCGTGTCCGTCATCTGGAGCGTGACGCGCGCGATGCGGTCGGCGCGCTCGTGGTGGCGGTCGTAGCTCCGCTCGTCCTCGATGTAGAGGCCGATCAGCACGCAGCACGCCAGCCCGATGGCGAGCCCGACGACGTTGAGCGCCGCATACCCGCGCTCCTTGCGCAGCGTCCGAAGAGCAACGAGGAGGTAGTGTTTGGTCATGGGTCCTTCGTCCTAGGTCATTTGTTGGAGGCGGGCGCGATGTCTAGCGCTGCGCCTCCCGTCGAGATCAGAGACAAAGGACCAAGGACGAGGCACCGAGCACCCCGCAAAAACTGCTATTTGTGACCCAGACCGCTACTCGTGCCGGAGCGCCTGGATCGGGTCGGCCACAGCGGCGCGGAGGGCCTGGGTGCCGACGGTCATCAGGGCAATGGCGAGCAGGAGGCCGCCCGCGATGAAGAACGGGACGGGGCCGAGGCCGACCTGGTAGGCGAAGCCGTCGAGCCAGCCGGAGAGCAGCCACCACGCCAGCGGCACCGCGAGCGCGAACGCGGCAGCGACGAGCACCACGAAGTCGCGGGTGAGCAGGCCGATGAGGCCGCCCACGCTCGCGCCGAGCACCTTGCGGATGCCGACCTCGCGGCGGCGCTGCTCGGCGGTGAAGCTCGCCAGCCCGAAGAGCCCCAGGCACGCTACGAAGATGGCGAGGCCCGCGAACACGGCGGCGATGTGGCCGAGGCGCTCCTCGTTGCGGTACTGGCGGTCGTAGATGTCGTCGACGAAGCGGAGGCTCATCGGGCGGTGCGGGGCGACGGCAGCGTAGGCCGCGCTGAAATGGTCGAGGGCGGGGCTGGGGTCGCCGGGGGCGAGGCGCACGACGAGGTGAAAGAGGTTGCCCGGCTCGTGCCACGCCACCATCGGCTCGACGGCGTCGTGCAGCGACGCGTAGTGGAAGTTGGCGAACACACCCACGATCTCGCCGCGCCGCCAGTCCACGTTTAGCTGCTGTCCGAGGGCCTCCTCGGGCGTCCATGCGAAGGCCTTCAGGAACTCCTCGTTGACGGCAAACTGGAAGTTGGTCGAGTCGGGCGTCGGCGCGTCGGCGAGCGTCCGGCCCGCGAGCATCGTCACGCCGAGCGTCTCGAGCGCGTCCTGCTCGGCGGGCATCCCCTTGGCGAGCATCGGGTCGTCCTCGGGCGTACCAGGGCCCCAGACGCCGGAGGTCCAGCCGAGTTGGCCCGGCACCTGGTTGATCGCTGCCGCGGCCTCGATGCCGGGGTGCTGGAGGAGCTGCTCCTGGAGCGCCGCCTGCTGCTCGCGCAGCGCGCGGTCGTTGATGGGCACCGTCACGAGGCGCTCCTTCTCGAAGCCGAGTTCCTGGTCGCCCATGTAGTGCAGTTGGGCCAGCACCACGAGCGTCCCTACGATGAGCAGCGCCGACGCCGCGAACTGGAACACCACGAGGCCCTGCCGCAGCCGCGTCGCCCCCCCGCGCTTCGTGGCCTGACCTCGCAGGACGGCCACCGGCTCGGGCCGCGAGAGGTAGAGCGCCGGATAGCTCCCCGCGACGAGCGTCACCACGGCGAAGACGCCCGCGATGAGCGCCAGGACCGGCGGCGCACCGAGGTCGGCAAGCGTGAAGCTCTTCTCGGCGAGCGTGTTGAACGCCGGGAGCGCAAGGCCAACGAGCACCACGGCCCCCGCCAGGCCTGCCGCCGCGAGGATTGCCGACTCACCGTAGAACTGCCCCAAGAGCTGCCCCCGCTGCGCGCCGAGCGACTTCCGCAGCCCGACCTCCTTCGCGCGCCGCGCCGAGCGCGCCGTGGCCAGGTTCATGTAGTTGATGCAGGCGATGAGCAGGATCAGCGCCGCTACGATCCCGAAGCCGATCACGTAGGTGATGCTGCCGGTCGTGCTCAACTCGTAGCGCAGGTTCGAGTGCAGGTGGATGTCGAGGATCGGCTGGAGGCGGAACGGGCGCGGGTCGTCGCCTATCGCCGTGCGGCGGGCGAGGAGGGCCGGAATCTTAGCCGAGACCGCCTCGGCAGCGGCGGCGTCCGTGAAGCGGACGTAGGTGTAGAAGTTGGCCGAGTCCCAGACCTCGTTCTCGGCGAAGTAGGTCCGCGTGGCGAACGACGCGAGGAAGTTGAAGTCGTAGTGCGACGCCTCGGGCACGTCGGCCACGATGCCCGTCACCTCGAACTCCTGACTGTTGTCGAGCAGGATCGTCTGCCCCATCGGGTCGGCGTCGCCGAAGTACTTTGCCCGCATCGACTCGGTGAGCACGACCGTCCCGGCGCGGTTGAGCGCCGTCGCGGGGTCGCCCACGAGCAGCGGGTGCGTGAACACGTCGAAGAAGGTCGAGTCCACGGAGAAGAAGCCGCGCTCGTCGGCCACCGTCTCGCCGACGCGGACCACGCCGCCCCACGCCGCGACGCGCGTTGCGGCGACGACCTCCGGCATCTCACGCGTCAGCAGCGGCGCGATGATGCTCGGCGTCACGGCGATGTCCGGCCCATCGTCCGGCGCCATGAGCGCAGCGCGATAGATGGCGTCAGCGTCCTCGTGGTAGCGGTCGTAGGACAGCTCGTGGCGGACGTAGAGCAGCAGCAGCAGGCAGCACGCCAGCCCGAGCGCCAGCCCGAGGATGTTGATGAACGCGTAGCCGCGCTGCCGCGCCAGGTTGCGCAGCGCGATGAGGACGTAGTTCTTGAGCATATCAGGCCGGGGCTTGTGAGCGCACCCTGCTCGCAACCGGCGCTCCAGCCGCCTCCATGCCTCGATTCGCCTGCTGAGTCGCGCTCAAGTGTGCGGAGGCGCACAGGGGGCGGGCGGTTCAGGCAAACATAAATTCGTGTTCGAAGAGACGGTGGAAAGTAATTTCTGACAGCCCCGCCCATTTCAGACTAAGAAGCCCTGCTCCCTAGAAGCTGTTCAAATGTTTAAAAGCCTTGTCGAGTGGCTACGTGCATCCCTACGCGAGGTGCCTGGATTTTTCAAGTGGTTTGTCAGTCTACTCCTTGGAGGGCTCACGATATTCGTGTCCATAAGTACCTGCAGTGACATTGGGAATAACGAAAGTAAAATAGATGTATATATTGATGTGTTCTGGGGTCGAGAAGATAGATTCGGGCTTGATAGCTATGGAAGGCGCGTAGATTTTGAAATCAGTGTTCTTCTTGAGGAAAGGCGTTGGAAATATAGTAGCTGGGAGTACCTAGAGATTGGATTGGCTAGAGATTCTATTCCAATGTATCTCGATGGCTTGAGCTTATTTGAGAACGCGAAGGGTGTTATTGTAGTCGGTGCAGCATCCCAAGAGGGCGAACGTGATGATGAGGTCAATAGAGCAAGAAGACGAGCCGATACGCTCGGGGAAATCGTTAGAAGAATGTTAGGAAGCAATCAGGAGCTATTTAAGCTGATCTTGGGTCAGCATGATTTTGTTCACAATTCCACGGATACTGCATTTCAGAGGCGAGTTATTATAATCGGAATTATGAGTTCAGATAGCACGATGAGTACTAGAGACATTAAGGATGCACTACGAGACGCATTAAAGAAGGAGGGGGAATATTCATTTAGTACAGACCAGTACTCTACATTTGATTTTTACAAGTCTTAGGATTTTGACCGAATATAAAATGTTAAGTAAACATGGCAATACAGTCGTTGCATCAGTCTTCTGGAGACTAAGTTTACTAGGGCTAGCGTATAGTGACAAATATAGTCTAAGCGAAGAACTAGGTGGCTTTCCTTTCGGGATGCGCGCGTAAGACGAGCATATCTCGAAGCCACGCATTACTTATCTGAATTTGTCGTCCTGCAGAGCTGCCAGGGAGCAGCCTCAAAAGCCAGTGTCATGCTGAGCGAGCGCAGCGAGTCGAAGTATCTCCGTTTTGCCATCGAAGCCTGTTCTTGACAGGACAATACTAACGAGATCCTTCGACATCATCCGCTGCGCGGATTTTGCTCAGGATGACAGCGAGAGGATGCAGGGCTGGCCTACCACACCAGCGCCAGATCGACGATGCCGTTGACGGTGCACATGGCGGATCGAATGGGATGGGGCCGTGTTTCAGCCTCAACCAGCCAGTGTAGCACAATGCGTCTCGACCAGATCGTCTCTCGTGACCCTGACGTTGTCAGCGGCGCGTTCGTCTTCAAAGGGACGCGCGTGTCGGTCCAGACGCTCGTCGACTACCTGAAGTCGGGCGAGACGCTAGATCGCTTTCTGGATGGCTTCCCTACGGTGACGCGCGCACAGGCCGAGGCCTATCTCGAATTGACGCTGCGCGAGGTATAGCCTAGCGCGGCGACTTTCGTGTCTCGGTAGTAGGCCTCACCACACCAGCGCCAGGCCGACGATGCCATTGACGATGCGCGCGGTGGTGCGCCCGCTCACGGTCCAGCGGAGGTCGCCGTTGAGCTGCCAGCGCTCCGAGAGCACCACCGTCACGCCAGGGCCGAGCGTGACGAAGCTCTGATCCGACGGAAAGCCGAGCTCGGACGCAGGCCGCGGAATGGCGCAGGGCCGTCGGGCAGCAGGACTGTATCCTGTCAGGCCACTTTCTCCCTCCGAGCCATGTTCACACGTACCGGCTTCATCCTCTATGTCCTCAACTACGAGGAGTGCGTCGCCTTCTACAGGGACGTGCTGGGGCTTCCCGTGCTGTTCGAAGCCCCGAGTCTAACCAGCTTCGAGTTTGGTCCGAGTTACTTGATAGTCGAGTTTGATGACGAACGGGATGGGATGGGCACTGAAGCTGAGGTGTCCGTGGCGCGTGCCTATCACACGATGTGCCTCCGCATGAACGTCCCAGACGTGAAGGCCTACGCCGACCGGCTGACCGCGCGCGGCGTCGAGGTGGACGTCCAGGAGCATAGCTGGGGGACGGTCGCGAAGTTCGTAGATCCCGCAGGCAACCTATGCGCCTTCAAGGACGACGCCCTATTCGAGCAGCAGATTCGTGACCACCTACCTGGGGTCTAAATCTCTACCATGCAATTATATAGGTCGATAGCGGCTTCGCCTTGCCCCACCTGTAAAGGCGGTCTGATTCGTCGGAAGTCACCACACCAGTGCCAGGCCGACGATGCCATTGACGATGCGTGCGGTGGTGCGCCCGCTCACGGTCCAGCGGAGGTCGCCGTTGAGCTGCCAGCGCTCCGAGAGCACCACCGTCACGCCGGGGCCGAGGGTGACAAAGCCCTGCTCCGGCGGAAAGCCGAGCTGCGAGAACTCAGTGATCTCGTTCGACGTGCTCTCGGTGAGGTCGCCGCGCGCGCGGAGCAGGAACGTCTCCGTCACGAAGTACCCGGCCTCCAAGAACGCCAGGATCTCGTCCTCGATGATGCCGCCGCGCTGCCGGTAGCCCACGCTGCCGCCGACGTAGGCAGGCGTCGGCCAGAGCGAAAGGCCGAACTGGACCTCGGCGATGAGGTCGGCCTCGCCTGACCCGAGCGGGGGCGAATCCTCGGCATCGTAGCCCGTGGGAAACCGCACGCCCACCTGCGGCGAGACGACCAGCGGGCCAAGCTGCGGCAGCGAGTAGCGGACTTGGAGCGTCACATCCGAGAGCCCGCCGTTGACGAACTCGCCGTCGAGGTTCTCCGCCACGGAGCTACGCAGGAACGTGGAGCCGATGAGCGTGATGCGGTTCGTCAGGCCGACCTCCGCGTAGGCGTAGAGCGCAGCTTCGGAATACGTCTCCGGGTTCTCCTCCGAGCCGAGGGTCCCTAGGTTGCGGTCGCCGTCGAACCCGCGGTCGGCCCCGGCGAGGCCCACGCCGAGTTGGGCGTAGCCTTTCCCTTGTCCGCGCGGCCACTGTGCCTGCGCTTCGTAAGCGGTGACGAGCAGAGCAACCAGCGAAGCCGCAAGGCACAGAGTGAAGGCAGGACGAGCACGCATGAGGCGACAGAGGAAGGGCGAGGTCGGGAAAGACGAAGGCATGGACTACGTAGCCTCCGGCATCCTTTCGTCGGCGCGGGGCGAAAGCGAGCGGTTTGAACGCTCCGGCGTAGCCGGGGATATCACGCGGAGCTAACATCGGTGTAACATCTCGTGCATCCCAGGCGTGCAGCCAGCGCCTCGGCGGGCCTCACGCCGCCATCCACGACACCACCGCGCGGGCGAAGCGCTCGGGGGCGTCGGCGTCCATGCGGAGGTAGAGCGCGGGCTCGATCAACTCCAGTTCCATCACCGCGAAGGTGCCGTCGGGCATCCGCACGAAGTCGGCGCGGGCGTAGAGCGGCGCGGGCGAGAGCATCGCCACGACGGCGTCGGCCTGGGCGCGCAGCGTAGGCTCGGGGTGGACGGCGCGGATGAGGCCACCGTGCTCCTCCTGCACGCGGAAGTCGCGCGGCTTGGGCGTCTTCAGGATCGTGTGGCTGTACGCCCCGGCGAAGTAGAACAGCGAGAACTCGCCCTCGCTCACCACGGCGGGGACGAACGGCTGCACCATGCAGGCCCGGTCGCGGAACGTCTCGGCGAGCGTCACACGCAGCGCCTCCGCGAGCCCGTCGCGCTTCAGCCAGAACGTGTCGTCCGCATTCGCGCTGACGGTCGGCTTCACGATGAGTTGGTCCGTGTCGAACCGGTCGAACGCGCTGTCGAGCATGCCACCCACAGCTGCGTCGAGACCGTCGCTCCACACTGTCGGGACGATGGCGTGACCCTGGGCGTCGAGATCCCGCAGGTAGCCCTTGTCGAGGTTCCAGCGGACGAGCGCGGCCGGGTTCTCCAGCCGCGCCGCCGAGGCCTCGATCCGGTCGAGCACGGCGAGGAAGGCAGCGGCGTGGTGCTGGTAGTCCCACGGCGAGCGGATGATGACGATGTCGAAGGCATCCCAGTCGGCGTCGGCGGTCCACGGGACGCGGTCCACGTGCCAGCCGAGCGCGTCCAGCGGCGCGATGGCGAGGTCGTCGTCGATCACGAAGCCGGTGGGGTCGGCCATCGTGAGAAAGGCACAGCGGTTCACGCGGGGTGCAGGCGGGTGAGGAAGAGCAGGACGAGCGGGAAGATGCGTGTGCGCGGCAGCACTGCGCTCACCTAGCTCCCCTTCTCTCCGACTCACCCATCGCTCTGGGCTTCGGCGTGGAGCGCGACGCGGCGCATGGCCTGCGTGGCCGCGTCGGCATAGACCTGCCGCATGCCGGTGTAGGCCCACGCCAGGAACGCCTGCGCTTCGGGCGCGCGGAGCCGCTTCGCGAGGTGGTCTACCTTGGCATCGGGCACGTCCGCGAGGCGGTTCGTGAGCCGGTAGAGGACGTCGAGGCGGGTCGTCTCCCACCGCTCCTCGGCCCGCTCCGCCATGCGTGTCCGAAAGGCCTCGACCGCATCCGCATCCAGACCCTGCGGGTCCACCTCGGCAAAGACCGCCCACTCGATCTCGCTGCGGATGCCGACCCGGAGGGCCGTCAGCCCGAGCGCATCGTCGAGGGCCGCCAGCCGGACGTCGCGCGGGCCGAACTTGGCGTCGTCCCACACCTTGCGCGACACGACGGGCGGCTGCTCCATCTCGAAGACGCGCGCCACGACGAAGTCAGCAGCCCACGCCTCGAAGGCCTCGAGTTGCGCGTCGGTGGCACTGTCGGCGAGCCGGTAGGCCAGCTGGTCGACGGTATACGCGGGGGCGAAGGCTTCGACGAAGACCTCGCGGAGCAGCCCGTTGGCCGCGCTCCCCGGGGCGTGGCTGCGGTCCACGCTCGCATACGTCCCTTCGAGGAACGAGCGGGCGTAGAGGCCGACGAAGCTCGCTAGGTTGGTCTCCACCAGAAGCGCGCGGACCCGGTCGCGGCGCACCGCGGCGGGGTCGGCCGAGGCGACCTCGGGCATCCAAACAGATGGTTCGAGCCCGGCCTCGTCGAGGATGAGAGCGCTAAACCCCAGCCCGCGTGCCTCGTCCAGTTCCGCCCGGAGCGCCAGCAGGCTCTGCCCCGCCTCTGACTGCAGCGCAGCGGTGTAGGCGACGAGATCGGCGTCGGGGAAATCGCGGTAGTAGAACTGGTGCGCGATGATGCTATTCTCGACGGTCCGGCGCGCACGCGCGGCCCCCTCCGATGCCACGAACAGCTCCGCTGCCTCCGGATCGACGTCGTCATAGGCACTGATGAGGGCGAGCACGAGCGCGGTGGTGCGGTGGAGGGTGCTCACCACGAACTCGTCGTAGCCGACCGCCCCCACGAGCGCTTCGACGAGCGGGCGCCGGTCCTCCAGCCGCGGCGAGTAGCCCTCGGCCTTGACGCGGGTGAAGAAGGCCCGGAGCGAGTCGGCGTCGTGCTCGACCTGGGCGCGCAGCATGCGGTCCACGAGCGGCGTGCGCAGCCAAGCCGCGATTGTGGCGAGGCGGGCGTCGGACTGCCGGGCGAACGCGCGGGCGACGAACGCCTCGGCCTGCGCCGTGGTCAGGCGGGGCACGATACGGGCGCGGGCCGCAGCGCGCACGTCCTCGGGCCACTTCGCGGTCGCGTCGTCGAAGTGGGTGAGGTAGAAGCGGTCCGGGTTGGCGTTGCCGCCTTCGAGGTGCAGCCGCGTCGCGATCAGATCGATGGCGGCGGCGCGGTCGGCAGCGGCGAGCACAGTGTCGGGAGCCGCCTGAGGACGCTCGGTGGCCCACGCGGCGGCCGGCAGGACCGCGCTGAGCACGAGCGCTACCATCCAAGATGGACGAGCAGGGATATGCATTACGATTAGGACTAGAGGGGCGGCAACATACGCGCGCGCGACCGGAAAACGCGACCTCTAGAGTAGCACGATCAGTACCGCCACCGCAGCCGCCAGGATCACGACGAGGTTGAGCGCGAACGCCGCGACGGCCGCCAGCAACAACGGCAGGCGCGAGAGCCGGAATAGCGCCAACGCCGCGATGGCCTTGCCGTGGGCGTCGGTGGCGAGCGCCCGCAGCGCCCAGAGCAAGCGCACGAAGCCGACGGCCCGCGTCGTCCCCTTCTCAGCGCGGACGACGGTCGCCTGCGTCCTGCTCTCCGACAGCATCCCGCGCAGCACGTCCGGCAGGCGCAGCACGCCGCGCACGGTGTCCACCGCCAGCCACGTCCCCGCCGCGGGCAGCAGCAGCGGCACGAGCGCAGCACCCGCCAGCCACCACGTCACCTGCCCCGCCGCCGCGAAGCGCCCCGCCACGATCCACCACAGCACCGCCGCCGCCACGGCCGACACGGCGGCCAGCATCAGCGTCCGGCGCAGCGTCCGCTCGACGAGCCCCTGGAGACGGTCCAGCCGCGAGGGGGACGCCGCACGAGAGGACGCCGCACGGGAGGACGCCGTATGGGAAGACGGCGGAGACGAGACAGGATCAGCCATGGACCAGACGGCGGTGGGATACGGGAGCAGCGGCGGCACGTAGCATCCGTGTACGCGCCCCGGCCCCTCACGCTCCCATCCAATGCCTCCGCTCGACTCGGCCCCGTCGCCTGACCTCGCCACGCTGCTCACGGACAGCCGCGTGATCGCTGTGGTGGGTTGCTCCCCGCGCGCCTCGCAGACCAGCCACCGGATTGCGCGCTACCTCCAGGAGGTCGGCTACCGGGTCGTGCCGGTCAACCCGCACCACGAGACGCTGCTCGGCGAGCCGTGCTACCCCACCCTCACCGCGAGTCCGGGCGAGCTCGAGAGGGATCTCGTGAACGCGTTACGGCGGCCGGACTTCACCGAGGGCGTCGTGGCCGACGCCATCGAGCGGATGGAGGCGACCGGGCAGCGCCCCGCGATCTGGACGCAGATCGGCGTCCACGCCGCCGAGGCGCAGGCACTCGCGGAGGCGCACGGCCTCCCCTACCTCGCCAACCGCTGCATCATGGTCGACCACATGCAACTGGGATAGCCAACACCGGAGCGCCGACCGACCCAACTACCTGCGCCCAGATTAGGACCTACAGCAACCCGCGTCCCTTGGCCCAGCCGCGGAAGCCATCGACGAGGCCGTCGAACGACTTCACGACGAAGAGCACGTCTTGCAGGTGCCACACGTCGTAGTCCTGGTGGATGATGCGGTGCGGGTCGAAGCCGTAGCGCGTCACCTCGTCGGAGAGCGCATGCGTGACCTCGCTCGCCGACGACATGATGCCTGCGCCGAAGAGCCGGAGCCCCTGCGGCTGGTCGATCAGGCCGAACTCGACCGTGAACCAGTGGAAGCGCTCCAGGCTGACGCGGTCCTGGCCCTCGGCGTTGAGCGCGGCCTGCCCGAAGAGCTGGTAGAAGTCCGCGAACGACGGCTGCGTCAGCATCGGCATGTGGCCGAAGATGTCGTGGAAGAGGTCCGGCGCGGGCGTGTAATCGAGCTCGTGCGGCTCGCGGATGTAGTCTGTCGAGGGGAACTGCCGGTTGGCGAGCAGCTCGAAGAACTGGCGCTCGTGGAGGAGACCGGGGATGCGCGCCACCTGCCAGCCGGTCGCCGCTTCGAGCTTGGCCGAGAGGTCGCGCAGGTGCGGAATCCCGTCCGCGTTCAGCCCCAGCGTCTCGACGCCTTCGAGGAAGGCTTCGCCCGCGCGGCCGGGCAGCAGCTGCAGCTGCCGCTCGAAGAGGAAGCGCCACGACTCCTGGTCACGCTCGGGGTAGACCGGCGGCTCGATCGCAGCGCCGAGCGGGGGCGGCTCCGTGAGCGTCTGCGGCACGCAGCGCGGGTCGATCTCATCCGCGTTGGCCTTCTCGTAGGCGGAGAGGGGGCGCTCGTACTTCTCGGCGTACTTCGCCTTGTCGTTGAGCGGCATGGGGGCCACGGAGGGCGTGGTCTCAGTCGCGGCACCGTCGCCGCTGTTCAGGTCCGTGGGGGTCGGGCTAGCGTCGGAAGAAGTCGGGAGGGAGGCGGGAGTCGGAAGGGAAGCCTCGGGATTCATAAGCGTCAGCAGGGTTGCTGGGAACAGACGGGCAGAAAAGGGGTCGAGGTGGGCAACCCGGAACGGCGCAAGGTCGCAAGAGTTGCGCCAAGTCGCTTGCTATCGGAAGCGCTTCCAGGATTGCTCGCCAAGGTAGCGGTATCGGGTAGGGAACGCAACGACTGGCGCGATTTCGTAACACGCCGCGCGGGCCCAGGGTATCACCTGTCAGAGGCCACGTCAGCGGTTCGCGGCGCGGTCCGTGAAGCCGCGCGCGAGCCGTACGACGCCGTAGTAGAGCAGCACCGCCGTCACGCCGAAGAGGCCCACGCGGAGGCCATAGCCTGTCCAGACGCCGTGGTCGGCATAGTCGCGCCACGTCCACGTCAGCCCCGCCAGCACCGCGATGGGCAGGCCGAGCGCGAGCAGCAACGTCTCTGGTTTTGGACGTGGAGGCTTCGGACGTGAGGGCTTTGGAGGTTCGGGCTCAGGGCGGCGCGTCATGCGACCTACCGCCACTTGATGCTGCACCCCATCGAGGGGACCTGCTCCATCGTGACCTCGCCCGTGTCGAGCAGCTCGTCGAGCGCCTGGCGCAGGTCGTGCTGCGTCGCGTTGGGCTGGCTGGGGCGGCCGTCGTCGAGGCGCCCGCGGTAGACAAGCGCGCGGTCGGCGTCGAACGCGAAGAAGTCAGGCGTGCACACGGCCCCATAGGCCCGCGCAACCTCCTGGCTCTCGTCGTAGAGGTAGGGGAACGGATAGCCCTTGTCGCGGGCGCGTGCCGTCATGTTGTCGAATGAGTCCGCCGGGTAGGCAACGACGTCGTTACTGCTGATGGCGACGAATTGCACGCCTCGGTCGGCGTACTCCTTCGCGAGCGCGATCAGGCGCTCCTCGACGGCGTGGACGTACGGGCAGTGGTTGCAGATGAACGCGACCACGAGCGCCTGCGCTGCCTCGAAGTCGTCGATGTGGCGTGTGGAGCCGTCGCGGCCGTCCACGTCGGGGTTGGCGATGGGCAGGTCGAACGGCGGGGCGGTCATGCCCAGGTCGATCATCTCGGAATAGGTCAGTGCCATGACGATAGAGAGAGAAGCTGTCAGAGGAGGAGGAAGTGCTAGCGCACCTACCCGAGCCGACGTGCGGTGATCCGACCGAACGGGGCGGCGGGATGCGAAACGACGGCGGCCCCGCACCACGAGGGTACGGGGCCGCTGAGCCGGTGTGCGAGAGTGCGGCCTTACTTGGCAGCCTTCGCGGGCTTGATGGTCTCCACGTAGGCTTTGAAGCCCTTCGTGTCGCCCTTGGCGAGGAAGCTGGCCTGCTTGGCCCATGTCTCCTCGTTGGCGATGCCGTCGCCGCCCTTGCTGCCGTCGCCGATGGCCTGGCGGAGCTTGGTCAGGGTGGCCTTCTCGACCTGCGCGAACGTCTTGATGCCCTGCGCGTGGAGGGCACGCTCGTAGACCTTGCCGAGGCCGTAGATCTTCTTCAGATCATCGGGCTTGACCGGAGTCGCTTTCTTCGCCGTGCCGTTGGTCGCCTTCGGAGCCGCCTTCTTAGCCGGCGCCTTCTTCGCAGCAGGCTTGGCCTTCGGAGCCGCTTTCTTGGCCGGGGCCTTCTTAGCGGCGGGCTTGGCCGCGCCGTTGGTAGCCGCTTTCTTGGCCGCCGGGGCCGTCAGCACTTCGAGGGCGTCGAGGTACCAGTCGGCGCGACCGCCGAGGCCGACGATCTGCTGACCGGCGAGGTCGAGGCCGAAGGGCTGGCCGCCTTCGCCGCCGAACGCGTCCGTGACGCGGCGGTCGGTGTGGATGGTGAGCGCGTCGAGGTACCAGTCGGCGCGGCCCGAGAGGCCGACGACCGTCTCGCCCTCAGCGAGCTCGATGGTGTGCTTGGTGCCGCCCGGCGCGCCGAGGCGCGGGAGCGTGTGGAGTTGGCCGTCGCCGTCGCGCACGACGAGCTCAACGGCGTGGACGTACTGCTCGGCGTAGACATGGACGCCAGCGAGGGTCGCGCCTGCGGGGACCACGAGGGTGGGACGCTCCTGGCCGCCGAGGCCGCCGATGCGATGCGTGTGGGTCGCCATAGTATGGGGATTCCGGATGTGGGAATTCCAGGGGGTGCCTGGAAGGAGTCAAGTCAGGGGAAGCGTGCTTACGGGCACGAATTCGAAAGATAGACGGTTTACTTCCGGATACTCAATCAACAAAGTATTAAGCCGTTGCGCGCTTTTGATAGAGGCCGTGTTGAGCGATGTAAGAGCGAAGCGCTTCCGGAACCAGGTACCGAATTGTCTGTCCTTCCATAAGCCGCTTCCGGAGCACGGTGCTAGACAAATCGAGCGCCGGAGCCTCTACGAAGGTCGTACGGGCACGCACCGCTTCGGGCAGGTCGGCGAGGGTACTACCTGGGCGTGCGTAGACCGCGATCCGCACCGTCGCGAGCAGGTCTTCCCAGCGGTGCCAGCGCGTAAAGCTCGCCAGGCTGTCGCCGCCGAGGAGCAACGTGAGCGCCCGGTCGGGCTGTGCCTCCCGCAACGCCTCGACGGTATCGACGGTGTACGAGACGCCCGCACGCCGGAGCTCCAGATCGGACACGGCAAAGCGGGGGTTGTCCGCCGTCGCCAGCCGCACCATCGCGAGCCGGTGCTCGGCCGAGACCGCGGCCGGATCGCCTACTTTGAAGGGCGAGGCAGCCGCGGGCATCCAGAGCACCTGCTCCAGCCCGAGCGCATCGCCCATGGCCTCCGCGATGGCGAGGTGCGCGAGGTGCGGCGGGTTGAACGTGCCGCCGAAGAGGCCCAGCCGAGACACCGTGCTCATCGTGGATGCGCCTGTCTT